>DVKN01000206.1 GCA_018716005.1 Candidatus Scatomorpha stercoravium | reverse complement strand
AAGGGCTTCTCGCGCGCGAAATCGGCCTCTATGCCGCGCAGGACGGGCATATTGCGCCGCACCCAGTTGATTTTTACCTCGCCGTCCGGGGCGAGGGCGATATCCTTAATCTCGTTCATGGTTCTCCCCCTAAAGACGAAATATTTCGCAACTTAATAATTGTACCACGGAAAATCCGGATATTCAACCCAAACCGCGTAAAGTTGCGCGCCTCCCGGGCGCAAAAACGCCCGCCGCATAAGCGGCGGGCTCTTTGCTCGGATTGCTGCGTCCGGGGCGCTCAGGCGTTGCCGTGCTTCTTCAGGCACTCGGGGTGCTCGCGGACGTACTTCTTGTTCTTGATGTTGCCGATGATGATGACCGGGACGACTATGGCGACAAGCGCGAGGTAGCCGTCGTAGCCGTAGGCGTAGGTGATAATCTTGGTGAGGCCGAAGGTGCTCAGCAGCATGCAGACGGCGACCATGACAACGCCGATGATGGCCATGCGGATTTTCTCGTGGACGTCCACCTTGTCGACAAAGAACTTCTTGTCTATGCGCAGGATCATCGTGTAGATGAGGGTGACGCAGGTGGAGACAAAGGCGCAGAAGAGCAGCACGGAGTAGACTATCTCAAGCCAGCCCCAGCCAATCTCGCCGCAGATGAAGAGGTTCGGAAGGTCGATGGCCTTCTCGCTCTCGGGGGCGGCGTAGATAAGATCCTGCCAGCCGAGGAGCATGAGGCCGGAGAGGGCCAGCATGCCGCCGTTCATGACGCCGCCGAGGACGCCGGCCTTCTTGACGCCCTTCTGGTTGAGGGTGACGGCCGCAGCTATCATGGGCGGTATGGACACGCACTGGAAGCCGCAGTAGATAACCACGCCGCGCCAGAAGCCCTCGAGCCCGTCCGGGTTCTGCGGGGCGGCCGTGAAGGCCTCTAGGACGGCCTCGGGGCGGTTCGCGATGCCGACGATTATCATGAGGCCCGCAGTGATAAGGATGCCGACGGACAGCACCGTGCTCGCCGCGATTATGAGCTTAACGCCGAAGAGGCACAGCACTATGAGCAGGACGGCGACTATTATCGTGCTCGGCAGCGAGGCGGAGGAGCCCGCGCCCTGGAAGCCCAGCACATCGTCGACCAGCAGCGCCGCGCCGGATATGGCGGCCGCGACGGCGGCGAGGATTATGATGATGTAGAATATCTCGAAGGTTATCGCCAGCTGCGGATAGGGGCTCCACAGCTCGCGGAAGGTGTCGTTGTAGTTGTCGAGGCCGCGCAGGCGCGCGAACTTCATGATAACGTAGATGACGTAGGCCAGTATGCCCATGGATATGAGCGGGAAAAGCACGGCGGTCCAGCCGTACTGGACGTAGTAGTTGAGCACCTGGTTGCCGGTGGCGAAGCCTGCGCCGACATGGGTGCCGAACCATACGCTCGCGACGGAGAAGCCCGCGGCCAGGGTACCCTTAGTCACGGCCTTGCTCTCATTGGGGTTTTCTGTCATAGATTCGGCTCTCCTTTCCCTTGTGGGTATAGTCTCTCTCTTCTCACAGCCGCCGGGAAGCGACATGCTTGGATTATAATTCATAGCGGAAATTGTTTCAATTCACGCGCAGGTTTATGAACAGACTGTTAAGTTTGCTCCTGTTTAAGCGCAATCCGGCCGCGTGCGGCACGGCTTGCTTTTAAAAGGGTCAATTGACAGAAAATTCACACCTCAAAATGCCCCCGGGAGGTATATTGGTGAAAAAGTTATCGAAGATTTTTTTACGCGGAGGATGCATTTTGGAAAAGCATTTCTTTGAGGGCAGGATTGTGTGATTTGTAGAATTATTGCATACATCTTGATTTTCGGGGTGCGTTTGTGGTAAATTAGACGTGAACGGGGGCATTGCGTCCAGTGCAAATTCTACCCCCGTGCATCGAAATTGCTCTCCGGGTGGTTAAATTCAAATGAATCGCGAAAAGTTGGAAAGCTATCTCGAACAAAACCCGTTTGCTAAGCTGAGCGACGTCGTCACCCAGATTCTGTACGACGAAATCGTCGTCCTGGACGTCCCTCCGGCCTCAAAGCTGAATATTAACCAGATTGCCACCGATCTGGGTATCTCGCGCACCCCCGTCGTGGAGGCTATCAACCGCCTGCAGGCGATAGGCTTCGTCGAGACGAGACCGCACTCGAGCGGCTTTTACGTCACGGACATGAACATGCGCGACATGATAGACCTATACGACGCGCGCACCGCCATAGAGTGCGAGGCGGCGGCGCTCTGCGCGGAGAACGCCTCCCCCGAGGCGATAGCGCAGATGGATTCCCTCGCGACGGAGTTCAAGAAGGCCGTGCCCAAGCTCGACGGCATCCGGCTCAAGGAGACGGATATGCCCTTCCACAAGCTCATCGTGGACTCCTGCGGGAACAAGTACCTCATAAGGAGCTACAACGAGCTGCTGCCCAACCTCAAGATGTACCAGGGCAGCTGGACGAAGTTCATAAACCCCGGCTCCACCAACCCCTGGTCGAGCCAGGTCGTGCACCAGCACGTGGCCATAGTCTCGGCCATAAAGCTGCATATACCGGCGCTCGCGCGCCAGTCGATGGCGGACCACATCCGCTCGAGCCTCAACTTCGTCGCCTACTGCGACGACAAGGGCGACCCCTTCGCCATATTCAAGCGCGTGCCCGAAAAGCCCAAAAAGGAGAAAGCAGACACATGAAGATTGCCATGATAGGTTCCGGCGCGGCCGGCAGCGTTTTCGCGGCGTACCTGAGGCGCGGCGGGGCGGATATGTACCTCGTCGACAGGTACAAGGCCCATATGGACAAGATAGCCGCCGACGGCCTCACCTTCCGCTGCAAGGGGGAGGAGTGCGTGCTCACCGGCTTCCACACCACGGATTCCGCGCTGAACCTGCCCGTAATGGACATAGTCATCCTCATGGTCAAGGCCACGCAGACCGACGGCGTCATGCCCGAGGTCATGCACTGCGTGGGACCGGAGACCGTCGTGGTCTCGCTCCAGAACGGCATAGGCAACGACGAAATACTCATGAAGTACGTGCCCAGGACCCGCATCATGTACGGCGCGGGCGTCATAGGCACCGAGCTTGCCGGGCCCGGCTGCTGCGTATCCAAGCCCGAGGACGGCGTGCAGATGTTCTTCGGCGCGGTCGAGAAGAGCCCGGAGACGGACGCGGCCGGCAAATACCTCGAGGAATGCTTCGAGGCGGGCGGCTGCCGCGCGAGCTTTGAGGAGGACGTGCGCGTCCTGCTCTGGAAGAAGGCCGTCACCAACAGCGGCTACAACGCCGTCTGCGCCGCCTCGCGGCTCAGGCTGCACTTCGTCATGGACAACGACTGGGGCATGAAGCTCCTCATGAACGTCTGGCGCGAGGGCTGCGCCGTCGCGAAGGCCCTGGGCGTCGGCGATATCTGGCCGCTCATAGAGTCCGACATCGATAACCTGCGCGCGAACCTCGGCGACTACTACCCGAGCATGGCCCAGGACGCGGTGATACACCATCGCCAGACCGAGATAGACGTGCTCAACGGCGCGATTGCCATGTACGGCGAGCGCCTCGGCGTCCCCACGCCCTACAACAGCGTCCTCGCGGACATAATCCGCTGCGTACAGGGCAATTACGACCGCCAGTACGGCATGGACAACGCATAAACCGCTCTCTCCGCCGGATGTGACGGCGTTAAACTCACAGAATAAATCGGGAAGAGAAGCAAGAGAAAAAAACGAGGAGGAAACCCAATGAAAATCGCAATGGTAGGCTCCGGCGCGGCCGGCAGCGTGTTCGCCAGCTATCTCCGTGCCGGCGGCGCGGACATGACGCTCATCGACCCCTACAAGGCCCACATGGACGCCGTCAGGGACAACGGCATGAAGTTCACTATCTACCCCGACAAGACCACCGTCCTCACCGGCTTCCACACCGCCTACAGCGCCGACGAGGTCGACGTCATGGACATCGTCATCTTCATGACCAAGGCCAACCAGCTCGAGAGCGCCATCCAGGGCGCGAAGCACTGCATCGGCCCCAACACCGTCCTTGTCAGCCTCATTAACGGTCTCGGCAACGACGACAAGCTGCTCAAGTACTACCCCGCCTCCCGCTGCATGGTCGGCTCCGGCGTCATCGGCACCGCGCTCGACGGCCCCGGCGGCTGCATCTCCACCCCCAGCGAGGGCGTTATCATGAACTTCGGCGCGCTCGAGAACAACGAGCTCACCGTCGCCGCCGGCAAGCACATGGAAGAGTGCTTCAACAAGGGCGGCTGCGAGGCCGTCTTCCGCGACGACGTCCTCCCCTTCATCTGGAAGAAGGTCACCGTCAACTGCACCGTCAACACCGTCTGCGCCGTCACCAGGCTCAAGATTGGCTACGTCGAGCAGAACCCCTGGGGCCAGAAGCTCTTCCACAACGTGATTCGCGAGTGCTGCGCCGTCGCCAACGCGAAGGGCGTCAAGATGGACGCCGACGAGTTCATCGCCGTCGACCATCAGCACATCATCGACAACATCTCCGACTACTATCCCAGCATGGCGCAGGATATGCTTTATAAGAAGCTGCGCACCGAGGTCGACACACTCACCGGTGCTATCAGCGACTACGGCAAGCAGTTCAACATCCCCACCCCCACCTGCGACGTGCTCAGCGACCTCGTGCGCTGCATCCAGGACAACTACGACAACCAGTACGGCGAGAAGAACGGCTGAGAAACGCCGCGCAGGTCCCGGGGCGTTTCCCGCGCCCCGGGGCGCAATGAGGAAGGACGTGGATTGAAGTGAAGGAAATAATCATCCTCATAGGCAACTACGGCTCGGGCAAGACTGAGCTCGCGCTCAACTTTGCCTTTCAGGCCGCGGAGCAGGGCAAGAAAGTCGAGCTCCTCGACCTTGACATGGTCAACACCTATTTCCGCCTCACCGACCGCGGCAACCTCATAAAGAGCAAGGAAATCCGCCTCGTGAGCCCCAACTTCGTCCACTCCAGCGTCGAGACGCTCTCGCTGCCCGCCGAGGTGGCCAGCGCCTTCGCCCTGGACTGGGATACGGTTATCTTCGACGTCGGCGGCGACCCCGCGGGCGCGACGGCCCTCGGGCGCTACCACAACGACTTCGCCGCGCTGCCCGAGGGGAGCGTAAAGGTCCTGAACGTCGTGAACACGCGGCGGCCCATGGCCGGCACGGCCGACAAGCTCCTGAGCCTCATGGAGGGCATGGAGCGGCACTCCAGGCAGAAGGTCACGGGCTTCATAAACAACACGAACCTCGCCCGCATGGCGAGCGCCGACGACCTGCGCGACGGCTACGAGATAGTCGCCGAGGCGAGCCGCCGCAGCGGTGTCCCGGTGCTCTACACCTCCGGCCGGCCGGACATCCTCGCCGAGTTCATGGCCGAGGAGCGCGACCCCAGGTACGTAGGCATGCCGCTGCCCATAGAGACGTATATGCACCGCGACTGGGAGACCTTCACCAGGGAGGGCCTCTGAGCGGCCATTATAAACAGTCAACCGTAAACTACATCATAGAAACGAGGTAGAAGTATGGTCAAATTCACTATCAACGAGGAGCTCTGCAAGGGCTGCGGGCTGTGCGTTCGCGCCTGCCCGAAGAAGCTGCTGCAGCTCTCCAAGACCAAGCTGAACGCCAAAGGCTACCATCCCGCCGAGATTACCGACGTCTCGGCCTGCATCGCCTGCGCGTCCTGCGCCCGCACGTGTCCCGATGTGGTAATCCGCATCGAGAAGGATTGAGGAGGAGGATTAGACATGGCATTGACTCTCATGAAGGGCTCCGAGGCCATAGCCGAGGCCGCCATCAGGGCCGGCTGCCGCTATTTCTTCGGCTACCCTATCACCCCGCAGACTGAGATCCCCGAGTATATGTCCGAGCGTATGCCCGAAATCGGCGGCTGCTTCCTGCAGGCCGAGAGCGAGGTCGGCGCTATCAACATGGTGTACGGCGCGGCCGGCACCGGCGAGCGCGTGCTCACCAGCTCCTCCTCCCCCGGCGTCTCCCTCAAGCAGGAGGGCATCAGCTACATAGCCGGCGCCCAGCTGCCCTGCGTCATCATGAACGTCATGCGCGGCGGCCCCGGCCTCGGCTCGATTCAGGCCGGCCAGGGCGACTACTTCCAGGCCACCAAGGGCGGCGGCCACGGCGATTACCATCTCGTCGTCTTCGCCCCCGCCTCCGTCCAGGAGAGCATCGACCTCATGAGCGTCGCCTTCGACACCGCCGACAAGTACCAGTGCCCCGTCATGGTCGTGGCTGACGGCATGATTTGCCAAATGATGGAGCCCGTCGTGCTCCCCGAGATGAAGGAGTACAAGGTCGACCTGGAGAAGAAGCCCTGGGCGGCCAACGGCCACGGCTTCACCAAGCCCGCCGGGCGCAGCATCATCAACTCCATGTACATCACCACCGAGGCCCTCAGCGAGCACAACGAGCGTCTCCAGGCCGTCTACCGCGAGATAGAGGCCAACGAGGTCCGCTACGAGGCCTACAACATGGAGAACGCCGAGATAGTCGTC
>DVKN01000205.1 GCA_018716005.1 Candidatus Scatomorpha stercoravium | reverse complement strand
AACTTGTGCAGCTCGTCAAAAAGTACGTCGAGGCCCTCGCCGCGCTTCGCGCTCACCGGTACGATGGCGGCGAAGTCGTGCTCGGCGGCGTAGGCCGCGATGACGGCGAGGAGCTCGGGCTTCTCCACCGTGTCTATCTTGTTGACGGCCAGCACGGCGGGCACGCCGGAGGCCTTTATCTGGCGTATGAGCTCGGCCTCCTGCTTCCCGACGGAGGGGATGGGCTCGATGACCAGCACGACCGCGTCGACGTCCGCAACGCTCTCGCGCACGACCTTGTCCATGTACTCGCCGAGGCGCGTGCGCGCGCGGTGGAAGCCGGGCGTGTCCATGAAAACGTACTGGCAGTCGCCGCGGGACACCACGCCGGTTATGCGCCCGCGCGTGGTCTGCGGCTTATTGGAGACTATCGCCACCTTCTCGCCGACGAGGGCGTTCGTGAGGGTGCTCTTGCCGACGTTGGGCCGGCCGGCGATGGTTATCATAGCGTTTCTGGTCATATTATTCCTCCATGGCGGCCTCCGCCGCCTTTTTTCTAGATTTTGCGCCGCTTATGAGGTAGATGGCCGTGGCCGCCCACACGCAGCAGAAGGTGACGAGCATATCCGCGCCCAGGCGCTCGCCGTACAGCAGCCCGACAAGCAGCTGGAGCGTCGGGTTCACATACATAAGCACGCCGGAGAGGCCCATGTCCGTGTCCCTTATCCCGGCCGAATACAGGTAGACGGGGAGGAAGGTCACGAGCCCCGCCGCGGGCAGGAGCAGCAGCCGCCAGCCGGATACGAGGCCCGAGGCGACCGGGCCGCCGTTAATCTCGCTGAACGCGATGAACGCGAGCGCGAAGGGGGCCATAAGCAGCGTCTCCATGAAGGTGGAAATCTCGCCGGGTATGTCCGCCCTCTTCTTGACCGCGCCGTAGAGCGCGAAGGAGAGGCCGCAGAGCACGGCGAGAACGGGGAACTCGCCCGCCATGAGCATCGGCGCGGCCACGCCCGCGGCGGCGATGGCGCAGGAGGCCCACTGCGCCGGCGTGAGCCTCTCCCCGAAGCAGACGAAGCCCACGAGTATGGCCAGCAGCGGGTTGATGTAGTAAGCGAGGCTGACGTCCAGCACCCGCCCGGCGGAGACGCAGTAGATGAGCACGCCCCAGTTGAAGGTTATGAGCACGCCGCAGCAGAACATGAGCCCCACGAGGCGCCCGCTGCGCAGCGCCGCGGCGGCCTTGCCCCCGGCCCTGAACGCCGGCAGCAGCGCCGCGCTCACGGCGAGCGAGAAAACCACCCGGCAGGCGAGCGTATAGAAGCTGTCCACATCCGCGAGCAGCTTCCAGAATATCGGCAGCAATCCCCAGAGGATATAGCTCGTCAATACCAGCAGCGGGCCTCTTTTCATTACGCCTCCTCTTTATTCTCCGGGTCGAGCAGGGCCATTATGGCCTTCTCCCTCGCGCGCATCGCGCGCTTCATCTCCCCCTCGTCGACGTGGTCGTAGCCGAGGAGGTGCAGCGTGCTGTGGACGGCGAGGTACATGAGCTCGTGCTCGAAGCCGTGCCCGAACTCCTCGCCCTGCGCGGCGCAGCGCTCGAGCGAGAAGACCATGTCCCCGAGGAGGACGCAGCCCGTCTCCGGGTCGCGCTCGCACACGTCCGGGTCGAACGCGCCGGGCGCGAGCTCGTTGAGCGGGAAGCTCAGGACGTCCGTCGCGGAGTCGATCCCCCGCCACTCACGGTTTATGGCGCGTATGCCCTCGTTGTCCGTCAGCAGGGCGCTGACGGCGCAGCAGTCCGCGACGCCCTCGCATACGAGGGCGCGGCTGACGGCTCTCGCTATAAGCTTCCTGGCGTTTTCATGGCCAAGGCCGCGCTTTTCGCGCGAAAGGCTCAGTTTCAGCGGCATTATCTCACTCCCCATAGACCTCGCGCAGCTTGTCCGCGAGGTAATCTGCGTATACTCCGGCGTCTAGCGCGCCGCCGAGGGTCCGGCGCAGCAGCTCGCGCGGCGGATAAAGGGCCCCGTACTGCCATATGTGCTCGCGCAGCCAGCCGTTCACGGGCCGCAGGTCGCCGGCGGCGAGCGCCCCGGCCGCGCCGGTCTCCGCGCATATGCGCCCGTAGAGCTGCGCCGCGGCGACGGTGCCGAAGGCGTAGGCCGGGAAATAGCCCAGCTGCCCCGACGCCCAGTGCGGGTCCTGCAATATGCCCTCGGAGTCGCCGCGCGGGCGGACGCCGAGGAGCTTTTCCGAGAGCTCGTCCCACATGGCCGGCGCGTCGTGCACGCTTATCTCCCCGGCGAACAGCGCGCGCTCGAGCTCGAAGCGCAGGATGATATGCCTGCAATACGTGAATTCGTCCGCCTCCGTGCGCAGCGGCGTGCGCCTGAAGGCGTTGGCGGCGCGGAAGAGCTCGCGCGGCGTGTGCTCCGCGAGCTCCGGTATGTTCTCCGTCAGGACGGGCCAGATGAACTCCGTCCACGCGAGTGAGCGGCCAATCATGTTCTCGTATAGCCGCGACTGGCTCTCGTGCACGCCGACGCTCGCCCCCGCAGCGAGGGGCGTAAACTGGAGCGAGGCGGCGGTATTGAGCTCGTAGAGCGCGTGGCCGCACTCGTGCATGACGCCGTAGAGGCTCGTCGTCCAGCTCTCGGGCAGATAGCGCGTGCAGATGCGCACGTCATAGCGCGAGAAGGCCGCCGTAAAGGCGTGGTCAGATACGGCGAGGCGGCAGCGGCCGCGGTCGACGCCGAGGGCGTCCATATTGAAGTGCGCTATCCTCTGCTGGCGCAGGGGCGAAACGCGGTATCCCAGCACGGCCATGTCCGGCGGCTCGGCGCGCGAGGCGCGCTCTATGAGGCCCGCCGTGCGCTCCTCGATCCCGGCGAAGAACTCCGCGCAGCGCGCCTCGGTGAGGCCCTCCTCGTTGAAGTCGAGCCAGAAGTCGTACTCGCCGGCGTCCGGCGCGGCCGCGCGGGCGATGTGGCGCGCGGCGAAGAAGAGCCGGCCCAGCCAGGGCTCGAGCAGCGAGAAGCCGCCGCTCTCGTTCGCGCGGCTCCAGGCGTTCGAGGCCTCGTTCGCGAGCTTGCGGAAGGATAGGTACTCCTCGAGGCTGACGGCGCGCAGTATGTCCCCGCTGCGGCGCAGCAATCTGACGCTCCGCCGCTCCGGCTCCGTGAGCTCGTCCATGTGCTCCGCGAGGAAATCCAGCAGGCGTATGCCCTCGGCCGAATTCACGAGCTCGAGCTGCGCCTCGCCCAGGTAGCCTATCGTCTCGGAGCGGGCGGCGCGGTTCCCCGGCGGGGCGGCGGTGACGGCGTCGAAGGAGAGCGCGCCCGCGGCGTGCGAGAGCGCGAAATTGCGCCGTTCCAGCTCGGCGAGGGCCCGGCGCGCGCCCTCAAGGCTCAGTTTTGTGGCGTACGCGTTCAACTTTTCTTCTTAAAGGCGCGCGGGGCGAGGGCCTTCATGTCCTCGGCGCGGCGCTTCTCGTCCTTCTCGTAGGCCTCGATAATCTTCTGTACCAGCTCGTGGCGCACGACGTCCGCGCCGGTGAGGCGGCATATGGCGATGTCGTCTATGCCCTTGAGGACGCGCATGGCCTCCTTGAGGCCGCTGACCTTGTCGTGCGGGAGGTCTATCTGTGTGACGTCGCCGGTTATTACGACGCGCGAGCCGAAGCCTATGCGCGTGAGGAACATCTTCATCTGCTCGCGCGAGGTGTTCTGCGCCTCGTCGAGGATGATAAAGCTGTCGTCGAGCGTGCGGCCGCGCATATAGGCGAGGGGCGCGACCTCGATGTTCCCGCGCTCGAGGTATTTGTTGTACGTGTCGGGGCCCAGCATCTCGAATAGCGCGTCGTAGAGCGGGCGCAAATAGGGGTCGACCTTGCTCTGAAGGTCGCCGGGCAGGAAGCCCAGCCGCTCGCCGGCCTCGACGGCGGGGCGGGTGAGGATGATACGGTTCACCTTCTCGCTCCTGAAGGCGCTGACGGCCTCGGCCACGGCGAGGTAGGTCTTGCCCGTGCCGGCGGGGCCTATGCCGAGGGTTATGGTGTTCTTCTCCATGGCCTCGACATAGGTCTTCTGGCCGAGGGTCTTCGCCTTTATCGGCTTGCCCTTGGCCGTTATGCAGACGACGTCGCCGCCGAGCTCGCCTATCTTGGCCTCGCGGCCCTCGCGCACGAGCTTCAGGATGTAGCGCACGTTCTGCGCGTCTATGGCCTCGCCGCGGCTCGCGAGCTGCAAAAGGCCGTTTATTGCCTTCTCGGCGGCCATCACGTCCTCGGCCTCGCCTGAAATGCGCAGCTGGTCGTCGCGGTCGGTGACCGAGACGCCGAGCTCGCTCTCGATAATCCTCAGGTTCTGGTCAAAGGAGCCGAAGACGCTTATGATGTTCTCCATGCGGTCTATCGGCATGGTCCTCTCTATCATTGGTATCCCTTCCTATTCAGATCCCTCTGCGGGTGTATATACGGCTATATCCTCGCGGCACTCGGCGCGCAGCGTGACGTAGAGCGCGCCGCCGCTCTCGCGCGCCGTGAAGTGGACGGAGAGCGCCTCCCCCCTGCCCTCGAGACGGCGCTCCAGGCGGCTTTGCAGCGCCTCCGCGAGCCTCTGCTCGAGCAGGGCGGGGTCCTCCTCCGCCTCCTGCGCGGAGTACTCTATGACCGTCTCGCGCACGAGCGTCACCGGCAGGCGGAAGACGCCCTCCCACGCGAGCGGGTACTCCTCTATGATTTTACCACAGCCGGGCGGGGTTTGGCTACTGCCTCTGAAAAAATTAACTCTCCCCGAGCCGATAATGAGGCTCCAGCGGCTGTGCGTATCCGCCTCGAGCAGCCGCCCGTACTTAAGCGGCGCGCAGGCCGTGAGCTCGACGTAGGTGCGCGCGGTCACGGCGGCGCGCGCCCGCACATAGCGCGTATCGCCCACGGCGCTCGCCATCTCGCCGGACACCAGCGTCTCCCCCACCGCGACCGCGTCCCCGACGGATACCGCCGGCGCGCCCTCGTAGACCTCCATGCGCTCTATTATCCCGCTCGCCGCGGCCGTGATGCTGCCCGGCGCGCCGTCGCTCGCGAGCTCGGGCCGCTCTATCCTCTCGCGCACGCGCACCTCGGCCCTCGAGCCGGACACGCTCACGCCCGCCCAGGCCAGCTCCGGTATCTCGAGCAGCAGATGGTTCTTCACGGCGTCCGCGTCCCAGGCCGGCCAGAAGGAGCCCTCCGCAACGCCCGCCGAGGCGAGCGCGCGGCGCACCTCCCCCTCCGTGACGCTCTCGCAGCCGCTTATGTCTATCTCCCAGACGAAGAGCGAGCCCGCCGCGAGCAGCGCGAAGCATACGACCGCCGCCGTCAGCAGCGCGATGCGCCGGCGCAGCCTCCGCGCCAGGAGCGCGCCGCCCCGCGAGCTTATCCTCGCGAGCTCGCACTGGCTCCGCGCGGCTATCGCGGCCGCCGCGGAATAGTCCCGTTCGTCCAGCGTGAGGCGGAGGGTGAATTCGTCCGCCCTCTCCGCCCGCTTCGCCTCGATGCCGGCCTCGCCCAGGGCGTTCAGGCAGCGCAGCGGCGCCGCGCCCCTTATCTCGCACAGTACGCTCCCGCGCCTCACAGCAGCGTGAGGGCGAGTATGCGCCCCGTGACCAGGAGGGCCTCGCCGTCCATGAAGCCCAGCTCCAGCGCCTCGCCCTCTATGCGCAAGGTGCCGGCCGGGGCGCGCACGTCGACGCGCTCGCGCGTATATTCGCCGAGCCCGCGGTGGTTCTCCACGAGCGCCCGGCCCGTGCCTACGAGCGTCAGCTTGAAGCAGCCGGCGGCCTCGGCGGGCAAATCGAAGCGCGCGGCGATTTCCTCGCGGCGGCGCAGCAGTTTTACGCTTGCCATGCTCCCACCCCCGGGCATTTTATGCGCGCGGCGGAAGTATAATTCCGCAGTATCATCTTGGGAGGCGGGTAAAATGGGCGGATTCCTACCCGGCGCGGCGGCCCTCGCGGCCTCGCTCGCGGCGCTGCTTATCTGGCCGTCCGCGGCGGCCGAGGGCGTGCGGCGGGGCCTCTCGCTCGCGGCGGAGAGCATAATCCCCTCGCTCTTCCCCTTCTTCGTATTGAGCGCGCTCGCCGGCGAGCTCGGCGTGCCGCAGCGGCTCGCGCGCCGGCTCTCCGCGCCGATGGGCCGGCTCTTCGGCCTGCCCGGGACGGGCGCGGCGGCGCTGCTCGCGGGAGTGCTCGGCGGCTATCCGCTGGGCGCGGCCGCGACGTCCGGGCTCGTGGAGCGCGGCGCGCTGACGCCCGCGGAGGGCGCGCGGCTGCTCGGCTTCGCGAACAACTCCGGCCCCGCCTTCCTCATAGGCGCGGCGGGCGCGGGGGTGTTCGGCAGCGTCCGCGCCGGGCTCGCGCTCTACGCCGCGCACGTCCTCGCGGCCCTCAGCGCCGGGCTCGTCATGCGCGGCCGGGGCCGCTGCGTTATGTCAACTCTGCCCGACGTCCCGCAGCCCCGGCCCGGCGCCTTCGCGCGCTCGGTGACGGCCTCGGTGGGGAATATATTGAACGTCTGCGGCTTTGTCGTCATCTTCTCCGCCCTCGTCTCGGCGCTGGAGGCGGCGGGGATATTCACGCGCCTCGCCGGCGGGCTCTCGCTCGCGTCCGGGCTCGAGCTCTCGTCCTCCGGGGCGCTGCTGACGGGCTTCTTCGAGCTCGGAGGCGGCATAGGCGCGCTGCGCGGCTGCTCCCCGACGCGGACGAACTTCGCCCTCGCCGCGCTCATAATCGGCTGGGGCGGGCTCTCGGTGCATATGCAGACGGCCTCCGCCGCGCGCGGCGTGTCCATGCGCCGCCACCTCGCCGGGCGGATACTGAGCGCCGCGCTGGGCGCGGCCTACGCGGCGGCGCTCTGCCCCTTCTGAGCGGCGCGGAAATCACTTGGACTGCGCCGGCGGGCGGCGTGCTATGATGGGGCCATCACATCCGAAAGGAGCAAAGTAAATGAAACGTTTTCTTGCCCTGCTCTTCGCGCTCGCGATGGTCTTCGCCCTCGCCGCCTGCGGAGAAGCCCCCGCCGACGGCACCCCGGCCCCGACCGAGGCGCCTCCCGCCGATACCGAGCCTCCCGAGGAGGACGGCGAGCTCGCGGCCTATGAGATAGAGGGCGTCGGCACCGTCTACCTGCCGGCCGGCGGCGAGGTTTACATCGACGAGCAGACCGAGCCCTTCCCCAACATCCAGTGCGGCGTAAACTTCGGCGGCGCGACGCTGCATCTGGGCGTCATGGGCCCCGAGGCCTACGAGGCCGCCGGCGTGCCCCTGCCCGAGTCGGCGGAGGAGTTCTCCACGCGCAGCGGGGTGCAGGCCGACGTGCCCGAGGGCTCCGTCTTCGCCTACGACGAGTTCGGCAACTACTTCGTCCAGTTCACCCGCGACGGGAAGGACGTGTACTACACCGTCCGCGTCAGCGAGACCACGTCCTACGCCATCACCCTCTTCGTCCCCGAGGGCACCATGGGCGACTACAGCCCCGGCGAGTGGATAAGCATGGTCGAGCTCGACGCCTGACGCA
>DVKN01000002.1 GCA_018716005.1 Candidatus Scatomorpha stercoravium | reverse complement strand
CGACTTTGAGTGGCACTACCGCGTCGTCGACCTGCACAACGCCATCGACGCCTGGGAGAGCGGCGAGCCCTGGGATTTCATGACCGAGGACGTCTACACCGACATGGTCATAGCCCTCGACGCCGTCCACGAGCTCTTCGGCGCGGAGTACGACCCGCTCTATACCGGGGAATAAACCCCGGTAATCGCAAGCCGCGGCCCTTTTCGGGGCCGCGGCTTTGCCTTTTTATCTACTCTTCCAGCCGAGGAGGAGGGAGGAGTTTATGATTACAAGGACGCTCCCGGCGTTGTGCACCAGCGCGCCGATTACCGGCCCGAGTATGCCCGGGATGGCAAGGCCTATGGCCAGGAAGTTCAGGCACATCGAGAAGGCGATGTTCAGCTTTATCGTGCGCATCATGCGCCGGCTCAGGCGCAGCAGGTGGGGCAGCTGGGCTATGTCGTCGTTCACGAGGGCGATGTCCGCCGCGTCGATTGCGATGTCGCTGCCCACGCCGCCCATCGCGATTCCGGCGTCGGCCTTTTTCAGGGCCGGGGCGTCGTTTATTCCGTCGCCTATCATGCAGACGGCCTGTCCCGCGGCCTGGCAGGAGCCGATGTAGTCCAGCTTGTCCTGCGGGAGGCAGCCGGCGCGGAATTCGTCTATCCCGGCGGCGCGGGCGATGCTCTCCGCCGCGCCCGGATGGTCGCCGGTCAGCAGCACGGGCTCGACCCCGGCGCCCTTCACGCCCGCGATTGTCTCCGCCGCGTCCGGCCGGAGCGTGTCGGCGAGGACAATGAAGCCCGCTGCGGCGCCGTCGACGGCGACATATACGGCCGTCGCGCCCTCTCGGGTGAATTCCTCCGCGGCCGCGGCGAGCTCAGGCGGGACGGCGGCGCCGCTTTCCTCGAGGAGCTCCGCGCGTCCGGCGAGCAGCCTCTTCCCGCAGACGGAGGCGCTGACGCCCCGCCCGGGCAGCATCCTGAACTCCGCGCACTCCGGCGCCGTGAGCCCCGCCTCGCGGCAGCAGGCAGTTATGGCGCGGCCCAATGGGTGCTCGCTGCGGGACTCGGCCCCGGCCGCGAGGGAGAAGAGCCCGTCGCCGTCCAGACCGGGCATGACGCTCTTCACCGCCCGGACGCGCAGCTCGCCGCGCGTGAGCGTGCCGGTCTTGTCGAAGCACAGCTTCTTTACGCCCGCGAGGCGCTCGAGCGCGTCCCCCTCTCGGACGAGGAAGCCGTGCCTCGTCGCGTTGCCTATGGCGGCCATGATGGCCGTCGGCGTCGCGAGCACGAGCGCGCAGGGGCAGAAAACGACGAGTATCGTCACGGCGCGTATTATCTCGCCGGTAAAGGCCCAGGTGAGCGCCGCCGCCGAGAGCGCTATCACTACTATCCAGGTCGCCCAGCGGTCGGCGAGGCCGACAATCTTCGCCTTCCCGGCGTCGGCGCTCTGCACGAGGCGTATCATCCGCTGTATGGAGCTGTCCTCGCCGACGCGCGTCGCGCGCATATCGAAGGAGCCGAAGCGGTTCACGGTGCCGGAGCTGACCTCGTCGCCGGCGGATTTGTCCACGGGCAGGCTCTCGCCGGTCATGACGCTCTGGTCGACCGAGGTCTCGCCCGAAATGACGACGCCGTCCACCGGTATCGACTCGCCGGGCAGGACGCGGAGTATGTCGCCCTCGCGCACGTCCCCGGCGGCGATAATCTCCTCGCCGGAGGGCGTGACGCGCCGCGCCGAAACGGGCGTGAGCCGCACAAGCCGCTCTATGCCCGCCCGCGCCCTCGCGACGGTCATATCCTCGAGCAGCGCGCCGAGCTGCATTATAAACGCCACCTCTCCGGCCGCGAAATCCTCGCCCGTCGCAACGGAGGCGATAAGCGCGAGCGAGACGAGCACGTCCGCCTTTATGTCGAAGACGGTGACAAGCCCCACGACAGCCTCGAGTATTATAGGCACGCCGCAGAGGATTATCGCGGCCCAGGCCGGGTCAAAGGGCAGGAAATCAAAGCCGGCCAGGCTCAAAAGCAGCGAGGCACCGCCTATGACAAGGAAGGCTATCTCCCGCTTCATCCCGCCCCATTCCGCGGCGGCCTCGAGCGCCGCGGCGAACTTATAACGCGCTTCTCTCATGTTTTATCCACCTCATATACCTATAGGGGTATGGGTATATGATAGCAGAGAGCGTAAGCCCTGTCAATCCCCCCGGGCGGCGAAATACGCCTCGATTTCGGCGCGGCTCGCGCGGCTCGTGCCCTGTATCATGACGGGGGAGCCGCCGCCGCGGCCGTTTATGGCTGCGTTTATCTCGCGCGAGAGGGCGCGGAGGTCCGCCGTGCGGCTGCCGATTATGTAGCGGTAGTCCCCCTCCGCGCCGGAGAAGGCCGCGCATATTCCCGAGCACTTCTCCACGCCCGCGTTCACGAGCTCGCGGAGCGTGACGGCGTCCATATACGGCTCGAAGAGGCAGAGGTTCCCCTCGGTCTCGGGGATGGCGGCGGATTTGAGCGCGAGGATTTCGCGGCGCAGCCGGGTTATTTCGGCGTGCCTTTCGTCGGCCTCGCGCAGTACGCGCGCGACGGCGTCGCCCGTCTCGAGGCGCTTCGCCGAGAGCGCGGCGGAGATGCCGGCGTTGACGGCGTGGAGCGCGGCGTAGTCGGAGTACGCCCGCTCGCCGCAGACGAGCGTGAGCCGCGTCCCGCCGCGGTGGCGCATCGAGTCGAGCACCTTTATGAGCCCGATTTCGCCCGTGCGGCGGAGATGCGGCGCGCAGCAGGCGCACATATCCACGCCGGGGATCTCGACTATGCGCACGCGCCCGGCGAGCTCCTTCTTGCTGCGGAATTCCATCGAATCGAGCTCGGCGGGGGAGGGGAGCAGGCTCTTTATCTCGATATCCGCCCAGACGGCGCGGTTCGCCTCCAGCTCGCAGCGCGCTATGTCCTCGGCCGAGAGCTCGACGGAGAAGTCGAGCGTCATGTCCTCCGCGCCCATGTGGAAGCCCACGTTCTCGCCGTCGAAGAGGCGGTGGACGGTGCCGGAGAAGATGTGCTCGCCCGAGTGGCCCTGCATACGCGGGAAGCGCGCCGCCCAGTCCACGGAGCAGGAGACCTCCGCGCCCGGCTCGAGCGGGGCGGGGAGGGTGAAGTATATGGTCTCGTCCTCCTCGCGCACGGAGAGTATATCCATGCCGGCGACCGTGCCGGAGTCGGCCTCCTGGCCCCCGCCGCCGGGGAAAACGGCGCTGCGGTCGAGCACGGCCTCCCACGCGCCGCCGCGCTCCGAGCAGGAGAGCACGCGCGCGGTGAATTCACGGCATTCGCCGTCGCGGTAATAGAGCTTTTCGGTCATAATCTCACCTCAAAATACAATGATAGCAGATTTACTAAACGTTCACAAGCCGCACCTTGACGCGGGGAGGAAATTTCTTTATAATTTAACGTAGTAATAAAACGATGCAAAAGGGGTAATTCATGCGGGTCAAGACTGTTTTAGCGGAAAAACTGCGCGAGTCGGTGGCGTCTGTCGCGCCGATCGCGCTCATAGTGGCGCTTCTGTGCCTCTTTTTCGTGCCGGTGAGCACGGACCTCATGCTGGCCTTCGTCATTGCGGTGCTGCTGCTGATAGCTGGCATGGGCCTCTTTACGCTCGGCACGGAGGCGAGCATGACGCCCATAGGCAACTACCTCGGCTCGCGCATGACGAAGTCGCGCAGGCTGGGGCTTATCGTCGTGCTCAGCTTCATCCTCGGCGTCGCCATAACCGTGGCGGAGCCGGATTTGCAGGTGCTCGCGAACAATGTGCCGCACATTAACACCTGGGTGCTTATGCTCACCGTCAGCGTCGGCGTGGGCTTCTTCCTCGTCGTCAGCATGCTGCGCATCCTGCTCGCGGTGGATTTGAAGTGGCTGCTCATAGGCTTCTACGCCGTCGTTTTCGCCGTGGCAGCCTTCTCCGACCCGGACTTCCTCTCCGTCGCTTTCGATTCCGGCGGGGTCACGACGGGGCCGATGACCGTGCCCTTCATCATGGCCCTCGGCGTCGGCGTCGCCTCCATACGCTCGGATAAGAACGCGGAGAGCGACTCCTTCGGCCTCGTCGGCCTCTGCTCCATAGGCCCCATAATCGCGGTGCTGATACTCGGCTTCGTATACAGCGGCGAGGCCGCGGACGTCGGCGCGCAGTCCGTCATATCCTGGGCGGACACCGTGGAGCTGGGGCAGAGCTATATCGCCGCCATCCCGCACTATATGCTGGAGGTCGCGATGGCCCTCGCGCCGATAGTGCTCATCTTCTTCGTCTTCCAGGCCGTCTCGCTGAAGCTGAGGCGCCTGCCCTTCCTGAAAATAGTCATAGGCATAGCCTACACCTATGTGGGCCTCGTGCTCTTCCTCACGGGCGTCAACGTCGGCTTCTCCTCCCTCGGCACGCTGCTCGGCAGCGAGATTGCGGCGGGCGCCTGGCGCTGGCTGCTCGTGCCGGTCGCGATGCTGATGGGCTGGTTCATTATCCGCGCCGAGCCCGCCGTCCACGTCCTGAATAAGCAGGTCGAGGAGATGAGCGCCGGCGCCGTCAGCGAGAGGGCGATGGGCTTCAGCCTCTCGGCCGCCATCGCTGCGGCGAACGGGCTCGCCATGCTCAGGGTGCTGACCGGGGTGAACATACTCTGGTTCCTCGCGCCGGGCTATATCCTGGCCCTCGCGCTGAGCTTCTTCGTGCCGAAGATGTTCACGGCCATCGCCTTCGACTCCGGCGGCGTCGCCTCCGGCCCGATGACCGCAACCTTCATGCTCCCGCTCGCCATGGGCGCGAGCGAGGCGGTCGGCGGGAACGTGATGACCGACGCCTTCGGGCTCGTGGCCATGGTCGCCATGACCCCGCTCATTACCGTGCAGATAATGGGCGTCATATACAAGCTGCGCTCCGCGGGCATCGCCGAGCGCGAAGCCGCCGTCGCCGAGGCCATCGACGCCGCCGGCGAGGACATAATCGAACTCTGGGAGGCGGTCTGATGGTACTTAATATGATAGCGGCCATCGTCGACCGCGACCGCGCGCCGGATATGTCGGCGCTCCTGGACAGCCACAAGTCGCCGCTCGTGCTGACCATGCTGGCCCGCGGCACGGCGACTAGCGAGGCGCTCGACCTCTACGGCCTCGAGGCGAAGGAGAAATCGCTGCTCGTAACCTTCGCCGGCGGGGAGCAGACGCGCCAGATTATCCGCTCCGCGAAGCGCCGGCTCTTCATAGACGTACCCGGCAACGGCATCATGATGGCAATACCCATTAAATCCGCAGGAGGTGCACGAACCTTGGCCTATATCACCGGCGGCGCCGCGATGGACGGCGGCGCGCCAGAACTGAAATTCGACCACGAGCTCATAATCGCCGTCATCAACGAGGGCCACACCGACCCGGTGATGGACGCCGCGCGCTCCGCGGGAGCCGCCGGCGGCACCGTCCTCCACGCGAAGGGCACGGGCGGCAAGCTCAGCGAGAAGTTCCTCGGCGTCTCCCTCGCGGACGAGAAGGAGCTCATCATGATAGTCGCCCGCAGCGCCGAGAAGGCCGCAATTATGCGCGCCATTACCGCCGAATGCGGCCCCGGCACCCCGGCCGGCGCGGTAACCTTCTCCCTGCCCCTCTCCGCCGTGGCGGGCCTGAGGGCCTTCGACGAGGAAAAGGAGGACTGACATGAGACAGTGCATGGATTCCGAGAACCTCCACCGCCGCCTCAAGCGCATTATCGGCCAGGTGCAGGCCATAGACCGCATGATAGACGAGGACGTCCCCTGCGAGGACGTGCTCGCGCAGATAAACGCCGCGAAAAGCGCCCTCCACAAGGCCGGGCAGGTCGTGCTCGAGGGGCACATAAAGCACTGCGTACGCGACGGCATAGAGAACGGCGACGCCGACAAGACCATCGAGAGCTTCACGAAGGCCGTCGAGCGCTTCGCTAACTACTGATAAAAAGGCATGGAAAAAGCGCCCTCAACCGAGGGCGCTTTATTTTTACCGTTTCAGCGCCGTCCGCCTCCGCCGCCGGCGTGGCCGCCTCCGCCGAATCCGCCGCCGCGGAAGCCTCCTCCGAAGCCTCCGCCGCCAAAGCCGCCGCCTCGGAAGCCGCCACCGCCGCCTCCGAAGGGCGGGCGCGGGCCGGGCCCGTGCGGGGGCCGGGGGCCTCTCGGCGGCCTCGGGCCGCGCGGCCCGCCGCAGAAGAAGAACATGGGCACGCCGTAGCGCCTCCTGCGGTAATAGCCGCCGCCTATGCCGCCGCAGAGCACGGCGAGCACGAGTATGACGATGATTATAGTCGCGATGCTCTTAAAGGGGCTGCGCGGGCGGTAATAGGGGTCGTAATAGCCCTCGTCGTAGTAGGAGCCGCCCTGGCCGGAATCCTGCCCCGCCTGGGCGCTGCCGCCGTAGAGCTCGACGCCGTAGATGCCCTCATAGATGTTTATGAGGCGCGGGAAGAGCGCCGCCACGGCCTCGTCGTATTCCCCGGCGTCGGAGAGGGGCCAGAAGTACTCGTCGAGCAGCTCGTTCACGTCGTCCGTGGAGATGCGGCTCGTGAGCCCCGCGCCGAGCGCGAGCCAGCCGCGGTCCTCCATTACGACGTGCAGGAGCAGCATACCGTTGTTCTCTTCCGCGCTGCCGACGCCCCAGGAGTTCATGAGGAGCCAGGCGTACTGCTCCGAGTCCATGCCCTGAGGCAGGTAGTTTATCGTAACGACGCAGATCTGAGCGCCGTCGCAGTACTGCTCGAGGGGGCCGGAGGCGTTCAGGATGAGCTCCTTCGTGCTCTCGGAGAGCGTGCCGGCGTTGTCCGTGACATAGAAGTCCGGCCCCGGCTCGATGACCTCGTCCGCCGCCAGCGCCGAGACGGGCAGGGCGAGGCAGCAGGCGAGCGCGATTATGATGGAAAGAATACGTTTCATATCAGTTAAAGGTCTCCGGCGGGTTTACGCCGGCGAATTCGGCCAGCTCCCTGGTGGGGAACTTGTTGTAAGTGCTGCGCATGAACTCGAGCACCTCGCTGTTGTAGCTGTTCTCCTCTATCATCTTCTGCGCGCCGTTATAGGCCGTCTCGTACTCGTCCACGAGAGGGCGCTCGTCGTC
>DVKN01000204.1 GCA_018716005.1 Candidatus Scatomorpha stercoravium | reverse complement strand
ACGACGGGGAACTCGAGGCCCTTGCTCTGGTGTATGCTCATTATGCGCACCGCGTCGCTCTCCGCGGCGTTGGGGAGGGCGGGCTCGCGCCCGGCGGCGCGCGTCTCGGCAATCCACTCGTTGAAGCGCCGCAGCCCGCGCCAGGCCCCGCTCTCCACTGTGCGCGCGAGCTCCATGAGCTCGTCCAGCCTCCGGGCGCTGCCCGCGCCGTCCGGCAGGGCGGCGGCGACGGCGTAGCAGTCCAGCCGCGCATAGAGCTCCGAGAGCAGGGCGCTTATCTCCGCCTCGCGGGCGAAATCGCGCAGGCCCGCGAGCGTGTCCACGAAGCGGCGGCATTTCCCGTCCGTCTCCGCGCGCTCTCTCAGGGCGTCCCAGAGCTCGCCGTCCCGGTCCGTGAGCCGCACGGCCGTGAGCTCGTCGGGCGTGAAGCCGAAGAGGGCCGAGCGCATGGCGCTTATGAGCTGCACGTCCTGGCGGGGGTTGTCTATGAGCGAGAGCAGCGAGAGTATGACCTCCACCTCGCGCGACTCGAAGAAGCCGCCCGAGGCCCCGGACTCCACCGGGACGCCCGCCGCGGCGAGCTCCCGCCTCCAGACGCGGCCGGACACGTTCGCGCTGCGCAGGAGTATGGCGATATCGCCCCAGCGCAGCGGCCTCTCGCCGCCGGGGGCGGTCAGCATCGTGCCGGACTCCACCAGCTCCCTTATCCGCCTCGCGGCCCAGCGGGCCTCTATGGCGAGCTTGTCCGGCCTCTCGCCCTCCCCCTCCGCGCCGGGCAGCTCTATCACGCACAGCTCGGGCCGCGGGACCTCGCCCGGATACGGCAGGGCGGCGGCGAGGCGGGCGTTCTCATCGTAGTCGAGCTCGCCGAGCCCGCGGCTCATGAGGCAGCCGAAGGCGGAGTTCACCGCCGCGACCACCTCCGGCCTCGAACGGAAGCTCTCGCGCAGGAAGACGCGCCGCGGCTCGCCCTCCGGCCGGGGGGCGTCGCGGAAGCGCTCGTATTTTTCGAGGAATATCCCCGGGTCCGCGAGGCGGAAGCGGTATATGCTCTGCTTCACGTCCCCGACCATGAAGAGCTTCCGCCCGGAATCGGACACGGCGCGGACTATCTCCTCCTGCACGCGCGAGACGTCCTGGTACTCGTCCACCATGACCTCCGTCCAGCGCCGGGAGAGCTCCGAGGCGAACTCCGTCGGCTCCCCGTCCCCGCCGCACAGCAGCCGCGCCGCCATGTGCTCGGCGTCGGCGAAGTCTATGAGCGAGCGGCGGCGCTTCCGCCGCGCGTACTCGGCGTCGAACTCCAGCGCGAGATCCAGCAGCGCCTCCATGGCCGGGGCCTCGGCGGCGACGTCGCGCAGCAGCTCCGCGCTCGGGGCGGAGAACTGCCCGGCGAGCTTGAGCATGGCTTTCTTGCAGGCGTCGCGGCGGGCCTTCACCGTCTCCTTGAGCTCATCCGAGCCCTGGAGCCGCCTGAACGCCGGGAAGGGTATGGGCAGCGCCCGCATGAAGGCGTCCCAGCCCTCGCTCATGGCCTCCCGCGCGGCCTCCATGGCGTCGAGCGTGGCGTCCAGGCTGGGGCCGTAGGCCTTGTCGGCCTTCTCGTCGTCCGCGACGAGGCCGCGCACGAACTCCATCTCCCGCCGCCAGTAGCCGAGCACGGCCGCCGCCTCGTCCATGAGCTCGCGGCCCCAGGGCGTGTCCGCGGCGTCCTCAGGCAGGTCGTCGAAGGCGCGCTTCTGCCGCTCGCACCACTGCTCCGGCCGGGCGTGGGACTGCAATTTCATATGCAGCTCGAGCACGAGCGCCTCGAGGCGCTTGTCGTCCCGCCCCGCGCCGACGCTCCCGGCCAGCGCGATGAAGCCCGGCTCCGCGCGCTCATAGGCCTCCTCGAGCACGGCGGCGAGGGCGGCGTTCTTCAGCTCGGCCGCGCGGCTCTCGTCGCACAGGCCGAAGAGCGGGTCGAGCCCGCAGCGCGCGGCGTTCTCCCTCAGGAGCGTCACGCAGAAGCTGTCTATGGTGCAGATGCCCGCCCGCGGGAGCAGCGCCGTCTGGCGCCGGAGCCGCGCGGCCTGCGCCGGAGGGGCGGAGGCCGCCAGCGAGGCGAGCTTCTCCCCTATCCTGCCGCGCAGCTCCGCCGCCGCCGCGCGGGTGAAGGTTATGACGAGGAAGCGGTCGACGTCCGCCGGGTTCTTAGCGTCGAGTATGCGGCCCATCAGCCGCTCGACGAGCACGCGCGTCTTCCCGCTGCCCGCGGCGGCGGACACGAGCAGCTCGCCGCCCCGGTCGGATATCGCGGCGGCCTGACCCGGCGTGGGCTTGAATTCAGCCATCTTCCTCAGCTCCTTCCATTATCTCCCACACCTGGGAGGCCTTCAATTTGGGCAGGTAGCGCCGCCTGTCCCCGCCCTCGCCGTCGGCGAAGCGGCAGGCCGAGGCGTAGTCGCACCAGAGGCAGGCGTTCTCCTGCGCGTCCTTCCAGCAGGGGTCGGCCTCTATGCTCCCGGCGCGGATTTCGCCGGCCATGGCGCGGAGCGTATCCTCCACGTGCCGCGCGAGCGCGCCGAGCCGCTCAGCGCTCGCGAGGGCGTCGCCGCCCGCCCTGCCGTCGCTCCATTTCACGGGCAGCCGCTCCGGCGAACCCTCGTGCTCCATGGCGCGCAGCACGTCGGGGTCGTCGAGGATGAGGCCGCTGCGCCTGAGGCTCTTTATGCGCTCTTTGGCGAGCTCGGCGTCCGGCAGGTCGGCATCCTTCTGCACGAGCTCGTCCCGGGCCGGGATATACAGCACGCCCGCGGGGACGGTCTCCCGCCCGTACAGCCGCTCGCCCTCGCCCGCGAGGGTGAAGAGGTAGAGCAGCATCTGCATATTGAGCCCGTAGTACACGTCCGAGAGCGAGAAGCTCTTGCGCCCGGTCTTGTAGTCCACGACGCGCAGATAGAGCCGCCCGTTGTGTATCCAGCCGTCGACGCGGTCGGCTATGCCGGCCGGGCGCACGCTGCCCCCGTCGGCGAGCGGTATGGCGGCGCCGGGCGCGGCGCGGGAGATGTCGAGCTCGAGGGCGATGGGCCGGAAATCCGAGCCGCGCAGCTCCCCGGCCATGTCCCGGACTATGCGCTCCGCGCTCGCGGCGAGGCGGTCGAAGAGGTAGAGGAAACGCGCCTTCTTCCCCTCGCGCCCGCCGAGGTTCTCCTCGAGATAGCGCGCGGAATACTCGCGCGTGAGGGCGTCGAGGCGCTCGTCCGTGAGCGCGGCGATGTTCCCCTCCGGCGCGGCGGCGGCGCAGTTCTGGAGGATGTAGTGTATGAAGGTGCCGGCCTCCGGGGCCTTGAATTCGGCCTTCGCGCGGGGCTTCGCGCGCATCCCGTAGTTCATGAAATAGCTGAAGCGGCAGTTCGCGAAGCGCTCGATCCGCGAGGCGGAGAGGCGCAGGTCGCGCCCGTAGAGCCCGAGGGCGCTCTCCCGCGAGAGCCGGCCCCTGCCTATGGCCGCGGCGGAGCGTATGCGCTCGAGCCGCCCGGGGTCGGCGCGGCGGAAATACCGCAGCGCGGCCTGCGCCGGTGCGGAATCGTCCCCGGCCAGGGCCGAGGCGGCGAGGTCGACGGCGGTGTTCTCGCTCGCGAGCAGCGCCCCGGCGCGGTCTACCGGCGTAATTTCGAGGCCGAAGAGCCCCGCCGCGCGGCGCATCAGCAGCCCCGGCTCGCGCGCGGAGCCGTCGGAGGCGAAGAGCGGCGAGGTTATGGTCAGCGTCTCCGAGGGGAGGGTGACGCTGTTATATATGAGCGTATACTCTCGCCAGAGCTCGGCGTCCCCGGCGTCCAGCTCGACGCCCAGCCCGGCGAGGGCGCGGCGCTCGTCCGCGGAGAATACGCCGCCCTCCGGCCCGGGCGCGGGCAGGCGCCCCTCGTCCGCGCCGAGGATGATAAGGTGCTTTATGTGCCGGCGGCGCATACGCTCCAGGTCGCCGGCGGCGGCCATGTCGAGCGAGACGGGGATGACGCCCACATTGTACTGCGAGAGCGTCAGCAGATACAGCCGCGCGAAATCCGCGCCCTCTATCTCCATGCCGCCCATGATGGCGCAGCACTGCTCGAGCGCGTCCACGGCGGCGTCCCAGACGCGGGAATACTCCGCCGCCGCCTGACGGCGTCCCGCGCTCTCGAGCTCCGCGGCCCTTTCGGCGAGCTTCACCGGCAGCTCCAGCGCGGCGAAGAGCCCCGCGAGCGCGGCGCAGTGCTCCCGCGCGGTATTCGCCCCGCGCACGGCGGCCTCGAACTCCAGGAGCGGCCCTGCCGCGCGGTATCTGAGCGAGTTTATGCGCTCAAGGCGCGCTCTCGCGGCCTCGTCGTACTTACCGCCCCAGCCGTCGGGGTGCATCGTCCAGTCCCCCTCCGAATGCCAGCGGCGGGAGGCTATGTCCCAGGTGAAGCAGTAGTTCTCCAGCTCGTCGCACTCGTCCTCGCTGAGCCCAGCGAGCCCGCCGCGCAGGTACGCGAAGACCTCCGCCGCCTCCCAGCCGCCCAGCACGGCCTCATACGCCGCAGAGATGAGCGTGGGCAGGGGCTTCTGCATTATGTCAACCTGCCGCGACACGAACAGCGGCACGCCGCAGCGCGCGAAGGCGGCCTCGAGGGCGCAGCGGTAGTCCTCGAAGCCGCGCACGGCCACGGCGATATCGCGCCAGCGGCAGCCCGAGCGCGCGAGCTCGAGCGTCTTCGCGGCGGCGAAGGCGCACTCGTCGGCTATCTGGGGCGCGGTGTGCAGCGTTATGCGCCCGGCGGCGTCGAATTCCCGGGCGGGGTATGCGAGTAGGTTGTCGGCGAGGACGTCCATGGGCGAGCGCTCGCCGGCCCCGGCCGTCTCCACGCGGCAGGCCATGCCCTCCTCGCGGGCGCGGCGCATGAGCCAGCGGGCGGTGGAGCGCGCGAGGTCGAAGAGCTCGCTCCCGCCGCCGACATCGTCGAGCGTGAGGCAGACGGTCACGTCCGCGCGGCCGAGCAGGAGCTCGATTATGCGCTTCTCCTGCGCGGTGAAGTCGGTGAAGCCGTCGATGTACACGACCCCGCCCCGGGCGAAATCGCTCCGCTCAAGGCGTTCGGCGGCGAGGTCAAGGCTGCCGCCGGGGTCGAGCCGTTCGCTGCCCACGGCCGCGGCGAAGGCCTCCGAGAGCAGCACGAGGTCGCGCAGCTTGTCGCCGAGGACGCCGGGGGCCCGCTCCGCCGCCTCCATGAGCCGCGCGGGGCCTATCTCCGCCGCCGTGAGCTCGTCGAGAGCGCCGAGGAGCTCGAGCTGCATCTCCGGCGAGCGGCGCGCGCGGGCGTAGACGCGCAGGGACGTGCAGACATTGTCCACGGCCAGCGCCATGCACAGCAGCCGCCCGCCCGCGGTGAGCGCGCTCCTCCCTCCCGGCCCGGCCTCGGCCTCGAGGCGGCGGGCGAGGCCCGTGAAGCTCAGCACCTCGGCGCAGAGCGCGAGGCCCGGCCCGGCCGCGTGGGCGAGCTCACGCTCGGCCTCGTGGCTGAATTGTTCGGGCACCAGCAGCAGCCTGCCGGCGAGGCCCGCCGCGATGTCGGCGCGGAGCTCTTCCATTATGCCGGAGGTCTTGCCGGCCCCGGCGCGGCCGGTGATGATTCTGAGCATAGATTTACCTCTTGCTAATCTTTTTAACTATTCTTATTTCTGAGGGGCGCTTTCTTTTGTGGCGACAAAAGAAAGCGTCCCTCAGACTCCCCGAAAGGAAAAACGCCTTGGGCGGTGGACGGAAGGTATCCGCCTCTGTCTGCCGCCTTAAATTTCGCGTGATATGCCGCGCACCAATGTGGGCAAGAAACGGACGCAGCGCTGCCGCGCGGCCCGTTACGATACGTTGCGGCTGTTGGGCGGTAATCCGACCTGCGCTCGGCGGGCGCGCTGATTGGCGCGCCCTACCGGGGTGGTACCCGTCCTCGCCGGCTGCGATGTGCCGGCATCGGACTGGCGACGTTATGGCGCGGGACGTACGTTGCGAGAAGACTTTTTCCCTTCGAGTCCCATGGGCGGGCGACCCCGCCCGCCCTCTCGCCGCCAGGCGAGAAACGGCGGCAAGGAACGATGGTTCCCGCAGCGCCCAGATACGCAGCCGCCAGAGGCTCCCCTGCAAGGGGAGCTGGCGCCGAAGGCGCCTGAGGGGTCCGCCCGAAGGGCGGCTTGCGCCTGGGTGGTCTATCGTCCTACCCGCCGCGCTGCGCGCGGATCCCTCCGAGCCGCTTCGCGGCCCACCTCCCCTTTCAGGGGAGGCATTTGCACCAAAGGCGCCTGAGGGGTCAACCGCTAATCCGCGCGGCGCGCTATGAAGCGCCAGGGGCGGGCCTGGTCTTCGGGGGTGGCGTAGCCTATGCCGACGCGGGGCGCGGTGCTTATCTCCCACTCGCCCTCGCGGGGGACGAACCGGAGCTCCGGGCAGCGGTCTACCTCCAGGCCCGTGAACGAGCCGTCTATCGCGAGCGCGCGCGTGAGGCGGCCCGGGCCGGGCTCGCCCTCGCAGGCGCGTATCAGCACGCCCTGCGGCCGCCCCTCCGGGCCCGTGACGGCGTTGAGCATCCAGTGTATGCCATAGCACAGGTAGACATAAAATATCCCACCTCGCTCGTAGAGAGGCGCGTTGCGGCGGGTTTTGCCGCGGTGGGCGTGGCAGGCGCTGTCCTCCTCGCCGCAATAGGCCTCCGTCTCGGTTATCGTGAGGACGCGCAGCGAGCCGTCGGGCATACGCCGCGCCACGCGGCAGCCGGCGAGCTCCCGCGCCGCGGTGACGGCGTCCCGCTCGAAAAACCCGCGCGGCAGGGCCGGGAATTCCTTCGTCATATCCTACCTCCGTGCTCTTTCTAATCGGGCCGCGGCCGGCCTCGGGAATCCAGGTACTGCGGCCGCCGCGCGGCCATTATACCACAGCTTCGGCGTATTGACAAATAAGTATTGAAAAACGCGCCGGCTTATGCTAAAATGTTCACAAGTCAGCCCGCGGCGAGGCCGGGGCGCAAATTAGGAAGGGAG
>DVKN01000203.1 GCA_018716005.1 Candidatus Scatomorpha stercoravium | reverse complement strand
CCCCTACAAGGGGGCGGTAAACGGACGTTGCTGCGTATGACACGCACCAACCCAGAGGCTCCCATGCAAGGGGAGCTGGCGCCGAAGGCGACTGAGGGGTCCGCCCGAAGGGCGGTTTGCAGCCGGGTGGTCTATCGTCCCACCCCCGCCCTGACGGGCGGACCCCTCCGAGCCGCTGCGCGGCCCCATAGCGTCCCTTCGGAAGGGGCACTATGGGATGGACGTGTGCGGCAAGCCGGGCGGCTGGGAAATTGGCTTTGCGGGCTTGACAGCTTGGGCGGGAGCTGATATAATACGTCGAAATGCGGCCCGCGATGCGGGCTTTTAATACGTCTGAGAGGAGGTTTCGGGATGGATAAGTTCGTCATAAAGGGCTGCGAAGTGTTCCTCGAGGGGCGTTTTGTTTCCGCCGACCTTGAGGTCTCCGGCGGCGTTGTCTCCCGCGTGGAGCCCGGTATCGTTCCCGCGGACGGCGTTCCTGTTTTCAATTTCAATAATTGCCGTGTTCTTCCCGGTCTTGTTGATGTCCATGTTCATCTGCGAGAGCCGGGTTTTTCTTATAAGGAGACGATTGCGTCCGGCACGGCGGCGGCCGCGCGGGGCGGGTACACGGCCCTCTGCGCCATGCCGAACCTGAACCCGGTGCCGGACAGCGCGGAGCGTCTGGCGGAGGAGCTCGCGATAATCGAGCGGGACGCCCTCGTCGAGGTCTATCCCTACGGAGCGCTGACCGTGGGCGAAAAGGGCGGCGAGATGGCGGATATCCGGGGTATGCACGGCCTGGCCGCGGCCTTCTCCGACGACGGGCGCGGCGTGCAGGACGAGGACATGATGCGCCGCTGCATGGCGGAGTGCGCGGAGACGGGGAACCTTCTCGCCGCGCACTGCGAGGTGGATTCGCTCCTGAAGGGCGGGTACATCCACGACGGGGCCTACGCGAGGGCGCACGGCCACCGGGGCATATGCTCCGAGAGCGAGTGGCGCGAGGTTGAGCGCGACCTGCGCCTCGCGGAGGAGACGGGCTGCGCCTTCCACGTCTGCCACGTCTCGACTAAGGAGTCCGTGCAGCTGATACGCGAGGCGAAGGAGCGGGGCGTGGACGTCAGCTGCGAGACGGCGCCGCACTATCTCCTGCTCACGGAGGACGATTTGCGCGAGGACGGACGCTTCAAGATGAACCCGCCGCTCAGGGAAAAGGCCGACCGCGCGGCGCTCATAGAGGGCCTGCTCGACGGCACGGTCGACATGATAGCCACCGACCACGCGCCGCACTCCGCGGAGGAAAAGTCCCGCGGGCTCGAGAAGTCCGCGATGGGCGTCGTGGGTCTCGAGTGCGCCTTCCCGGCGCTCTATACGGGCCTCGTGGAGACGGGCGTCATATCGCTCGAAAAGCTCACGGAGCTCATGAGCACGGCCCCCGCGCGGCGATTCTACCTCCCGGGCGGGGAGATAAAGGTGGGAGACGCGGCGTATCTGGCCGTTTTCGATACGAACGAGGAATATACGATAGACCCGGCGGAGTTCGCCTCCATGGGCCGGGCGACGCCCTTCGAGGGCATGAGGGTTAAGGGCAAATGCTTAATGACAGTTTGTGCAGGGAGGACAGTATGGCAAGCGTAAAGGCAAGGAAGCTCGTACTGGCGAGCGGCAGCGAATTCTACGGCGAGGGCTTCGGCGCGGAGCGGGAGGCCGTCTGCGAGGTGGTCTTCAACACCTCCATGGCGGGGTATCAGGAGATAGTCTCCGACCCCTCCTACACCGACCAGGCCGTGTGCATGACCTATCCGGTCATAGGCAACTACGGCATCACCGACGAGGACTTCGAGACGAAGACCCCGACTATAGGCGCGCTCATAGTCCGCGACTACAACGACAACCCCTCGAACTTCCGCTACACCAAGACGCTCTCGGAGCTCATGCAGGAGTACGACATCCCCGGCCTCTCGGGCATAGACACCCGCCGCCTGACGCGAGAGATACGCTCCGAGGGCAGCCAGAAGGGCCTGCTGTGCGCGGCAGACACGCCCATAGAGTGGGCGATGGAGGTGCTCGGCTCGACCGAGATACCCCACGACCAGGTCAGCCGCGTGAGCTGCAAAAAGCGCTGGTACTCCCGCACGAGCAACCACCGCTATACCGTCGTCGCCATAGACTGCGGCGTGAAGCTCGGCATGGTGAAGGCCCTCGGCGCGCGCGGCTGCAACGTCACTGTCGTGCCCTGGAACACCCCGGCGGAGGAGATAGAGTTCATGCAGCCCGACGGGATACTGCTCTCGAACGGCCCCGGCGACCCGACGGACGTGCCCGAGGTCGTGGAGACGGTGCGGAAGCTGCTCGGCCGCTGCCCCATCATGGGCATATGCCTCGGCCATCAGATTCTCGCCCTCGCCCACGGCGCGAAGACCTATAAGCTCAAGTTCGGCCACCGCGGCGGCAACCACCCCGTCCGCGAGCTCGCCACCGGGCACATAGAGATGACGAGCCAGAACCACAGCTACGCCGTCGACCCGGACTCCCTCGCGGGCACGGGCCTCGAGATAACGCACATCAACCTCCTGGACAACACGGTCGAGGGCATGAAGAGCGCGGACGGGACGATATTCTCCGTCCAGTACCACCCGGAGAGCAAGCCCGGCCCGCAGGACAGCGCCCACCTCTTCGACCGCTTCGTGAACATGCTGGGGAAGGAGAAGCACAATGCCTAAGCGCACAGACATACACAAGATACTCGTCATAGGCTCCGGCCCCATCATCATAGGCCAGGCCGCGGAATTCGACTACGCCGGCACCCAGGCCTGCCTCGCCCTGCGCGAGGAGGGCTACGAGGTCGTCCTCGCGAACTCCAACCCCGCCACGATAATGACGGACACCACCGTCGCGGACAAGGTGTACATGGAGCCGCTGACCGCCGAGTACGTCGCGCGCATAATCCGCTACGAGCGCCCGGACGCCATAGTCCCCGGCATAGGCGGCCAGACGGGCCTCAACCTCGCGGTGGAGCTCCAGAGGCTCGGCGTGCTGCACGAGTGCCGCGTCGAGGTCCTGGGCACGAAGGTCGAGAGCATAGAGCTCGCCGAGGACCGCGAGAAGTTCAAGGAGCTCTGCGAGAGCCTGGGCGAGCCGGTGCTGCCCAGCGAGACGGCGGAGACGATAGAGGGCTGCGTAAAGGCGGCGGAGGACATAGGCTACCCCGTCGTGCTGCGCCCGGCCTTCACCCTCGGCGGCACGGGCGGCGGCTTCGCCGACGACGAGGCGGAGCTGCGCGAGCTCGCAAAGCACGCCCTCGCCGTGTCCCCCGTCCACCAGGTGCTGGTCGAGAAGAGCATCCGCGGCTACAAGGAGATAGAGTACGAGGTCATGCGCGACGCGGCCGACACGGCCATCGCCGTCTGCAACATGGAGAACATCGACCCCGTCGGCATACACACGGGCGACTCCATCGTCGTCGCGCCCAGCCA
>DVKN01000202.1 GCA_018716005.1 Candidatus Scatomorpha stercoravium | reverse complement strand
TCGATGAGGTAGGTTATTTCCGCCGGAGTGAAGTCCAGCAGCTTCAGGAAATCACGGCCCCTGAGATTCATAAAATCATCCTTTCCTTATGTAGCTCCCCTTCACAAGGGGAGCTGTCAGCGAAGCTGACTGAGGGGTCAACCTCTTAAACAGCGAAGCTGACTGAGGGGTCAACCTCTATTCCGCGCAGGCGGCCTTAATAACCGCCGCGGCCTTTTCCACGAGCTCCATGGGGATATTGAGCGCGGGCAGGAGGCGCACTTTTCCATGTGCGGTGAGGACGAGCACGCCGTTCTCGCGGCAGGCGGCGACGACCTCGTCCACGGGCTTTACGGTCTTTATGCCGAGCATGAGGCCCATGCCGGCGACGCTCTCGACGCCGCTCGCGCCGCTCAGCTCGTTCACGAGATAGGCGCTCTTTTCGCGCACGGAGGCGAGGAGGGCGTCGTCTATGCGGCTCAGGATGTTCAGCGCGCCGGCGCAGACGGCGGGGTTCCCGCCGAAGGTGGAGCCGTGCGTGCCGGGGGTCATGGTGTCCTTCACCTTCTCGCCCATGAGGCACGCGCCTATCGGGAGGCCGCCGCCGAGGCCCTTTGCGGTTGTCATAATATCCGGCACTATACCGAACTGCTGCCAGGCGTAGAGGCTGCCCGTGCGGCCGTTGCCGGTCTGCACCTCGTCGCATATCATGAGTATGTCGCGCTCCGCGCAGAGCGAGGCGATGCACTCGACGAAGCCCTTGTCGAGGGGCAGGACGCCGCCCTCGCCCTGAACGAGCTCGAACATGATGCCCGCGACGGCGGGATCCGCCTCAACCATGGCCCTCAGGGCCTCGCAGTCGTTCGCCTCGGCATAGAGGAAGCCGGGGGTCAGGGGCTGGAAGAGCTTGTGATATTCCTCCTGGCCCGTGGCGGCGAGGGTCGTCACCGTGCGGCCGTGGAAGCTGTTTACCAGCGTTATTATCTTATAGCGGTTCTCCGCGCCGTATTTGTCGGCGGCGTACTTGCGCGCGCACTTTATGGCGCACTCGTTGGCCTCCGCGCCGGAGTTCGCGAAGAAGACCTTCTTCATGCCGGTACGGGAGCAGAGCTGCTCGGCGAGAAGGGCGTCCGGCTCGGTGAAGTAGAGGTTCGAGCTGTGCTGAAGCCTCCCCAGCTGGGCCATGACGGCGGAAATCCACTCCGCGTCCGCTATGCCGAAGGCGTTGACGGCGATGCCGCTGCCCATGTCGATGTACTCTTTTCCGTCCTCGTCCCACACGACGGAGCCCTTGCCGTGCGTGAGCACGACGGGGAAGCGCGCGTAGGTGCCGGCTATGTATTTCGCGTCGAGTTCCCTTGTGTTCATTGCTTTTCCCCCACCATCATGGTGCCGCTGCCCTCGTCGGTGAGCATCTCGAGCAGTATCGAGTGCGCTATCCTGCCGTCGAGGATAAACACCTTGTGTACGCCGCAGAGGAGGGCCTCTATGCAGCTCTCGACCTTGGGTATCATGCCGCCGGAGATGACGCCGCGGCGGAAGAGCTCGGTGGCCTCGTTGATGTCCGCCACGTGGACGAGGCTCGCGGGATCCGCGGGGTCGAGCATAATGCCGGGCACGTCGGTCATGGAGATGAGGCACTCCGCGCCCATCGCGCCGGAAATCTGCGCGGCCATGGTGTCGGCGTTGATGTTATAGACGTTCCCCTCGGCGTCGCAGCCGACGGAGCTTATGACGGGGATGTAGCCCCGCTCTATGAGGTCGTATATGGGCTGGGTGTTGACGTGGGTTATCTCCCCGACGTAGCCGAGGGCCGGGTCCTTCATTTTGGCCTCGACCATGCGCCCGTCTATGCCGCAAATCCCCATGGCCCTGCCGCCAGTGGCCTCTATGAGGTTGACGAGGCTCTTGCCGACCTTGCCGGAGAGCACCATCTGGGCTATCGCGGCCGTCTCGCGGTCGGTGACGCGCAGGCCGTTCACGAAGCGGCTCTCCACGCCCATTTTGTCCATGACCTCGCTGATGTCGGGCCCGCCGCCGTGGACGAGCACCACGCGCACGCCGACGAGCTGGAGAAGGACGATGTCCTCCATCACCTTGGCCTTGAGCTCCTCGTTCTCCATGGCGTGGCCGCCGTACTTTATGACGACGACGCGGTTGTAGTACTGCTGGATATAGGGCAGGGCCTGCACGAGCACCTGCGCCCTGTCGGCTTTGCTGATGATGGCGTCCATTCCTCTTCCCCCTTTAAGTGCGGTAGTCGCCGTTTATCTTCACGTATTCGTAGGTGAGGTCGCAGCCCCAGGCCTCGGCGCTCTCAACGCCGTCGCCGAGCGAGACGAGGATGTATATCTCCTTCTCGCCGAGCACCCTTGCGGCCAGCTCTTCGGAGAAATCGACGCCCGCGCCGTTTTCGCAGACCGTGACCTCGCCCGCGGCGGACTTGAAGCTCACGCTGACCTTCGTTATGTCCGCGTCCGCGCCGGAATAGCCCACCGCGCAGAGGACTCTTCCCCAGTTCGCGTCCGCGCCGAACATCGCGGCCTTGAGAAGCGCCGAGCCCACGACGGCTTTTGCCGCTATCCTCGCGTCGGCGAGCGTCTTCGCGCCCGTGACCACGCAGTCGAGGAGCTTCGTCGCGCCCTCGCCGTCGCCCGCTATCTGGCGGCTGAGCCAGACGGTGAGCGTGTGCAGCGCCTCGCGGAAGGCGTCGTAGTCCGCGCCCTCGGAGGCTATCTCGGCGTTGCCGGCCATGCCGTTCGCCATGACGGCGACCATGTCGTTCGTCGAGGTGTCCCCGTCGACGGTGACCATGTTGAAGGTGCCGGGGACGTCCTCCGTGAGCGCCTTCGCGAGCATCGCGGGGCTTATCGCGCAGTCGGAGGTGATGAAGCCGAGCATCGTCGCCATATTGGGGCAAATCATGCCGCTGCCCTTGGCCATGCAGCCCATGCGGCACTCGACGCCGCCCGCCGTGAAGCTCACGGCCATCTCCTTCGAGTGCGTGTCCGTGGTCATTATCGCCTCGGCGGCGGGCGCGCTGTCCGCGCCCAGGGCCTTCACGAGCTCGGGGATCCCGCGCTCGAAAGGCTCCATGCTCATCGCCTGGCCTATGACGCCGGTGGAGGCGACGATGACGTCCTCCGGCGCTATGCCGAGCTCCGCGGCGAGCAGCTCGCAGGTCTTCTCGGCGATGTATTCGCCGTTCGCGTTGCAGGTGTTCGCGTTGCCGCTGTTGCAGATTATCGCCCGGGCGCGGCCGTCGGCGAGGTGCCTCTTCGTCACCGTGAGCGGCGCGCCCTTGACGAGGTTCTGCGTATAGACGGCCGCCGCGCTGGCGGGCTTTTCGGAGTATATGAGCGCGAGGTCGCGCTTCGCGCGGTTCTTCCGCACGCCGCAGTGGACGCCCGAGGCCGTATAGCCGCGCGGCGCGCAGACGCCGCCGGAGATGTATTCAGTCTTTCCCATATCCATCCTCCGTTTCAGAGCACCAGGCCCGCGGTCTCGTCCGCGCCCGTCATGAGGTTTATGCACTGCACCGCCGCGCCCGAGGCCCCCTTGCCGAGGTTGTCGAAGCGCGAGCAGAGTATCATGCGCTCGTCGCTGCCGAAGGCCGCGACCTCCATCGCGTCCGTGCCGGAAAGCGTGTTGGAGGCGATAAAGCCGTTTTCGTCCATAGCCTCGGCGTACCTGACCACGGGGCCGGTGAATTTGGCGGCGTAGCAGGCTTTGACGTCCGCGAGGCTATAGCCGGGGTTGAGCTGCCCGGCGAAGAGCGGCACGGTCACCAGCATCCCGCTGTAGAAGTCGGCAACGATGGGGCAGAAGACCGGGTAATTCTCGAGCCCCGAAACGCCGGCCATCTCGGGGAGGTGCTTGTGCGTCTGCGAAAGGCCGTATTCGCGCGGGGAGGCGAAGGCGGCGGGGCGCTCCGCGGCCTCGTACTCGGCTATCATGCCCTTGCCGCCGCCGGAGTAGCCCGTCAGCGAGTGGCAGCTCAGAAGCGCGCCGGCCGGGAGTATGCCGGCCTCTATGAGCGGCTGGACTAGCACGATGAAGCCGCCGGCGTGGCAGCCGGGGGAGGCGACGCGCTTTCCGGAGATTATCGCCTCGCGGCGCCCCGCCGAGAGCTCCGGGAAGCCGTAGGCCCAGCCGGGGGCGACGCGGTGGGCGGTGGAGGTGTCCACCACGCGCACATCGGGGTTCTCTATCATGGCGACGCTCTCGCGGGAAGCGGCGTCGGGCAGGCAGAGCACGGCGAGCTCGCAGCTATTGAGCATTTCGCGGCGCTTTTCCGCGTCCTTCCTCGCCTCGCCCTCGAGCACGCTGACCTCGAGGTCGCTCCGGCCCTCGAGCCGGGAGCGTATGCGCAGGCCGGCGGTGCCGGCGCTGCCGTCTATGAACACCTTAGTCATCCGAAACACCCCTCAGATACTCGAGCTGCGCGGCGATATTCGCCGGCGCGGCCCCGCCCG
>DVKN01000201.1 GCA_018716005.1 Candidatus Scatomorpha stercoravium | reverse complement strand
ATGGCTCCAGGCCATGCTCCAGGAGGACGCGGAGAGTTGACGACTCCGATACTTGACTTTGTGCGCAGCTACGCCGCGTCCGGCGTCTCCCGGCTGCATATGCCCGGGCACAAGGGGCGCGGCGCTCTCGGCTGCGAGCAGTACGACATCACGGAGATTGCGGGCGCGGACGACCTCTCCTGCCCGGAGGGGATAATACAAGAATCCGAGCACAACGCAGGAAAAATCTTCGCGACGCGCGCGACCTTCTATTCGACGGGCGGGAGCAGCCAGTGCGTAAAGGCGATGCTCCTGCTCGCCTCGCGGCGCTCCGCGAGCCGCGTCGTGCTCGCGGCGAGGAACGCGCACAGGAGCTTCATCCACGGCTGCGCCCTCCTGGGCCTCGAGCCGCGCTGGCTCGGCCGCGGCGGCGCCCCCCTCCCCTCCTGCCGCCTGAGCGCGGAGGATATCGCCTCGGCGGTTGACGGGATGGCGGAGAAGCCCTGCGCCGTTTACATAACGTCGCCCGACTATCTCGGCGGCATGGCGGAAACCGCAATAATCGCGCAAATTACCCGCGAAAGGGGCGTCCCGCTCCTGCTCGACGGGGCCCACGGGGCGTATCTTGACGTGCTTTCCGCAGGCCATAACAGCTGTCAACCTGACCTCTGGTGCGCCAGCGCACACAAGACGCTGGGAGTCCTTACCGGCGGAGCGTACCTCCACGTGGGCAGAAACGCCCTCTCCGACTACGAAAATGACGCAAAGGAGGCCCTCGGGGTCTTCGGCTCCTCGAGCCCCAGCTATCTCGTCATGGCCTCGTTAGACGCCGCAAATGGACAGTTTTCAGACGGTTTCGCCGATTCTCTGAACTTTTTCACAGGCAAAGTCGAGGATTTGAAGCGGCGGCTTTCCGGCTCCGGCGTGCCCGTGGCGGAATCCGACCCGCTGAGGATAACCATTGCGGCGCACAAGGCCGGGTACAGCGGGTACGAATTGGCGGCGAGGCTCCGGGAGCACGGCTGCGAATGCGAGTTCGCTGACCCTGACTGGCTCGTAATGATGCTGACTCCCGAGAACGATAAGCGCGACTTTGAGCGCATTTCAGCGGCTTTCGCGGACTTTTTGCCCAGAGCTCCCCGTCAGGCTTTGACAGTCCCCCCTCCGGGTGAGGCGGTCATGACCCCGCGCGAGTCTCTGCTCGCGGCTCGGGAAATTGTGCCCGTGAGCGAGGCGGCGGGGCGCGTGATGGCCTCGGCGGCGGTGACCTGCCCGCCGGCGGTGCCCATAGCCGTCATGGGCGAGCGCATCACTTCGGAACAGGCGGAGCTCATGCTCAAATACGGCATTACGTCCGTAGAGGTGGTTATATGAGGCGCTTTGCGGCACTTTTGCTCTCAATATTGCTGGCGATATCTCTCTGCGCCTGCGGGGTGAGCATCAGCGAGGTCAATTCCCCGACGCCCACTCCCCTGCCCGTGGCCTCGGCTGAGCCGACCCCGGATCCGACGCCCGAGGCCACGCCGGAGAGGGCTCCGGAGGCTGGCGAGCTCGTGAGAGTGGTTGACGTAATCCCAGGGATATATACCGACGCGCGCTACGCCTCCGAGGACAATTTCACGGGCCGGGCCATATATGAGGACAGCACGGTCTATCTCAGGTACTCAACCGCGCAAAAGCTCGCAAAGGTTCAGGAATCGCTCAATTCCCTCGGATATTCCCTCTGCATCTGGGACGGATGGAGGCCGGTGGCGGCGCAGTTCGCGCTCTGGCAGGCCTGTCCGGATCCCGTGTACGTGGCCAATCCCTTCAGCGGCGTCTCGGGCCACTGCCGTGGGAACACCGTAGACATAACTCTCGTGACCCTCGACGGGGAGAGCGTCGCCATGCCCTCGGACTTCGACGATTTCTCTTTCCTCGCGGACCGGGACTACTCGGACGTGAGCCCCGAGGCGGCGGAGAACGCCCTTCTGCTCGAGGAGCTTATGACGGCGGCCGGGTTCAGGCCCTACAGCGCCGAGTGGTGGCACTACACGGACAATGACGCCTACGATGTCCTCGCCTCGCGGACAGAGCCGCCCGTTATGCGCGCGCTCGAGGGCGCGGCGCTGCTCGACGCGCCGGGCGGAAATACGCTCGCCTACCTCGCCGAGGGGACGGAGCTCGCCGTCCTGGACGAGGCGGAAGGCTCGGCGCTCGTGAGCTCCCCTCTCGGCTATGGATACGTGGAACTCGATACGATTGGATAAAAAGAGCCCCTTTCCCGCCGGAAAGGGGCTTATTCCATGCCATTTCAGTTGTTGGCGGGGATGTCGCTTGTCGTCCAGCGGGTGAGGCGCAGGAGGTCGCGGCCTTCGAGGTCCGTGACGCGGTAGCTGTCCTCGTCCGCAATTATAAAGCGGTCGCCCCACTGCTCGACGGAGCCTGTGACTGTGAAGAGCTCTTCGCCGTCGCGGCTGTAGACGGTGGGCACGCCCAGGTACACGTCCTCCTCGTCCTGCACATATTCGAGCGAGTATGGGAGGCGCGGGGCGTCGCCGCCGGCGAGATAGAACCACTGGAGGTATTCCCCGCTGCGCAGGAGCACGTTCCCGTCGAAGTCCATGAGCAGGTATTCCCCATCGGTAAGGCGGAGCAGCATGCGGTCGCCGTCTATGTCGGGATAGGGGTCGCTGCCAGCCTCCGGGGGCAGTTCGACGCTTATTTCGCCGCCGGAGTCCGGCATAATCGTGAGCTCGCTGCCGTCCACGGTAAACCAGCCCTCGTCATAGCGGCTGCGGCCGTCGTAGCCGGAGTAATCGAGGTACTGCTCCATGAACTCCGTGGGCTCGTCGCAGACGCTGCCGTCGCGCAGGTCGACGTACTGTTCGTCCGGATTGCCGTCGGCGTCCCAGGAGCTTATCCAGCGCATGACGGGGCCCGTGCTCTGGGCGCTCTCCCAGTATGTGCGGCCGGGGGCGAAGTCCTTCAGGGGCAGAGCGGAGGCGTCCCAGCGCCAGAGCTCGCGGCCCTCGGGAGAGAGCATGACGGCGTCCCCGTCCAGGTCGAAGAGCAGCGCGCCGGCCTTGCTCGTGGCCACGAGGTCCGTATAGATTTGCCCGGTGTACCAGCTGCCGTCCGAGGCGGCGAGGCCGTAGCGGTCGTCGTAGGCGCTCATCCACTCCTCGGCCGGGGGCTCGGGGAGCTCGACGGCGCTGCGCAGGATGAGGGTATCGCAGCTGTGCGTTGAGAGCTGGTCGTACCATGTGATGTTGCTGACGTCGGTGTAGACCGGGGCGGTGACGATAACGCCGTCGCGGGTGGCGAGGCCGTAGTAATAGCTGCGCTCCCACATATTGGGCTCGCTCTCGCCGCCTATATAGGGTATGAGCTCGCCGTAATCCTCTCCCGCAATGAGCTCGGGGGCGGCTTCGCCGTTCCAGCGCTCGACGATCGGGCCCTCCTTCCCGGAGAGGACGTCCCAGTCGGCCTTAACCTCAAGCTCCGGCTCCCCGCCGCAGGCGGAGAGCGTCAGCGCGAGGGCGAGCGCGGCAGTCAGAATCCTGTATTTCATAGTCATTCCTCCGCAGGTATGTCCGCCGTCGGGCGGGTGAGGCGTATGAGGTCCCTGCCCTCGAGGTCGGTGAGGCGGCAGCTGCCGCCGTCGGCCATCAAAAGCCGGTCGTGGAACTGCTCCGCGGGGCCGTCGACCTCCATCAGGAGGCGGCCGTCGCGGTCGTATATCGTCACGCGCAGCTTGGGATAGGCCGCGCCGTCGCCGTCGATGAGATATTCCGTCTTCTGTATCAGGGCGGGCGTATCCTCGTTCACGCGGAAGAAGCCGACGTCGCCGGGGAAGCGGCGCAGCTCGCGGCCCGTGAAGTCATAGAGCGCCGTGCCCTCGCCGCCGTGGGTGAGAAGGCGGTCGCCGCTTATGTCATAGCGGGTGGAAATCTGCCCGTAGGCGGGGCTCACGGCGTACTCCTCCCCGGCGTTCGTGCGGATTATTATGTCCCGGCCGCGGACATAATAGCGCCCGCCGTCGTAGAGGCTGCCCGTACGGGAGGCGTCCCCGGCTTCGCCGAAGCCCTCCGGTTCAGACGTCTGCACGGAGCCGTCGGCGAGGTTCACGTAGGCCTCGGGCGTCTCGTCCTCGCGCCAGTCCGGGATATAGGCGAGCCATCCGCCGTCGAGCTGAAAGGGCTGCCAGCTCTGCGCGGCCTCGAGGAGGCCGTCCAGGGGGAGCGCGCCGGGCTCCCAGCTCCAGAGCTCCTCAAAATCCAGCGAGAGCATCAGCGCGCCGCCGTCCGCCGTTATGCCGAGGCAGCCGTTTTCGGTATAGGCGATTATGTCCGTAAATATCTGTCCCGTGTACCGGCTGCCGTCGAGGGCGGCGAGGCCGTAGCGGTCGTCGTAGGCAGCGGAGCCGTAGTAGATATCGGGATTATCCGGCGGCGGGGTCTCGCGCGGCACGGCGGAGCGCAGCACGAGCGCGGGACAGGAGCGGTTGCAGCCCTCGCTCTCGTCATACCAGCTGTAGAGCGAGACCGCGGTGTATACGGGGTCGGTGACTATGAGGCCCTCGCGGGTGGCGAGGCCGAACAGCCAGCCCGTCTCGCCGTCAACGTCCGAGGCCTCCCCGCCTATGTAAGGCACGAGGAGGCCGTAGCTGTCGGACGTTATGAGCTCGGGCGCGGCGTGGTCATACCAGCGCTCCGCCCTGTTCTCCGGCTCCTCGGCGAGCATCTCCCAGCGCACGGCGGGACCGGGCCCTTCGCCGGAGCGGCCGCAGCCGGTGAGCGCAAGGGCAAGGGCGAGGGCCGCGGCTATGGCCCGGGCCTTCATTCCGCCGCCTCGGAGACCGGGACGTAGCCCTCGAGGGAGACGAGCTTCTGCCCCTCGGGCCCGAGCAGCCAGTCGTAGAGTATGCGCGCGGGGGAATCCTCGCCCTCTGCGGCGCTTATCGCGGCGTAGTAGGGGTTCAGGAAGGGGTACTCCTGCGCGCCTATGCTCCCGGCGTCCGCCGCCACGCCGTCGACGGCGAGGAGCTTGAGCCCGTCGGCCATCTGCATATCGTGGGCGTAGTAGTAGACGGTGTAGCCTATGGAGGCGGAGGAGTTGTCGTAGGTCTTCACGGCGTCGATGAGGTCGCCCATGGAGGCTATCATGTAGCCCTCGGGCGGGGCCGTCATGGGCGTGTCGCCCATCACGAGCTTCTCCATGAGCACCTGCGAGCCGCTCTCGGCGTTGCGCTGGAAGGCGGCTATCGGCTCGTCGAGGCCGCCGACCTCGCTCCAGTTCGTTATCTCGCCGGAGTATATGCCGCGCAGCTCGTCCGCGGTGAGGGAGTCGACGGGGTTGTCGGCGTTCACCATGAAGACGAGGGCGTCCATCGCGAGGGGCTGCATCTCAATCTCGAAGCCCGCGGCCTCCATCTCGTCGTAGACCACGGAATTCGGCTCCGCGGCGATGAGCACATCGGCGTTCCCCGCCATGAGCTCGCGGTAGGACTGCGTGGTGCGCGAGAAGTCAATCAAATCCGCGACCGAGTCCTCGCTCTCGCCGAGCAGGACGGCGGCGGCCGCCTGGGCGAGCGGGGCCGTGGCGGTGGAACCGTCGAGGCGCGGGAAGTTCTCCCGCGTGAAGGCAAAGCTCTCCGCAGCCCCGCAGGCGGCGAGGCCCAGGAGCATGGCCGGTACCAGGATAAGCGCTGTCAGCTTTTTCACGGCTGTACCTCCCTTATAGGTGTTTGGCCTTTGGACGAGCGGGGCGCGGCGTATGTTCCCTCAGCGGCTGCGGTAATCCTCCATCATGCCGGAGAAGAGCTCTTTGGTCGTGGGGGGCGTATAGCTTATGGCGTTGGCCCCGGCCTCGACGGTGCGCATGATGCTCTCCTCCGTGCCGCCGCCGGTGGCGATTATGGGCACGTCGGGGAAGTCGCGCCGTATGGCCCTCACGACCTCGGGGGTGCGCGCGGCGGCGGAGACGTTGAGTATGCTCGCGCCGGCGTTCAGGCGCGCGGCGATGTCCGTCTGCTCGTTCACGACCGTGACGACGAGGGGGATGTCGATGTAGTTCGCTATGCGCTCCACGTCCTCGTTGCCTATGGGGGCGTTCACGACGACGCCCATCGCGCCCTCCGTCTCGGCGTCCCAGGCGAGCTGGAGCGTGCGTATGCCCTGGGTGGTGCCGCCGCCGACGCCGCAGAAGACGGGCAGGGACGAGTACCTGAGCACGCTGGAGGATATCGTCGGCTGCGGCGTGAAGGGATAGACCGCGAGGACGGCGTCCGCGTTGCAGTTGCGGATTATGGCGATGTCCGTCGTAAAGACGAGGCTCTTTATCCTGCGGCCGTTGACAAGGATGCCGCTGGCGTTCCTCGCCGCGTCGGGGACCTTCAGGATGTGGTGGCGCAGCTTGCTGTTTATCTGCGGGACGTACTTGCGGCTCTTGCTGCCGGGGACGGGGTTGGACGCGGCGTTCCCCTCGAGCTTCTCGGCCACGCGGCCGGCGACCTTCCCGGCTATCTTATCGGCTATCTTGTCTTGCAGCATTTCATCAGCTCCCGTACATAGTGTCTATTTACTCGATTATAACAGATGCGCGGAAGGAAAAAAGCAACGAAGTGTTAAAATTCACCCAGACGCGCCAGCTTGAGGGTCAATACGCGCAGCACGCTCTCGTCTATGCGCTCCTCGCTGAGCCAGCCGAGCTCCACGGCCTCCGTGAGGGCCTTGAGCGTACCGGGGATGTCGTCCACGCCGAGGAGGATGTCGACGCCGGCCTCGAGGGCCAGGAGGCAGCGCTCGCCCATGTCGTACTGCATGAGCGCGCCCATCTCGAGCCCATCGGTTATTACGACGCCGTCCCAGCCGAGGGTATCGCGCAGTATGCCGCTCACGACGGCCTCCGAGAGGCTCGCGGGGCGCTCGGGGTCTATGGCGCTGAGGGTGATGTGCCCCACCATGACCATGTCCGCCCCGGCCTCCATGCCGGCGATGAAGGGCTTGAGCTCTCCGGCCATCAGCTCCGCGAGGCCCTTGTCCACGACGGCCGCGCCCGTGTGCGTGTCCGTGGAGGTGTCGCCGTGGCCGGGGAAGTGCTTTACGCAGCAGATAACGCCCGCGTCGCGGAAGCCCTCGACGGCGGCGGGGACGAGCTTTGCCGCCTCGTCGAAGTCGTCGGAATAGGCCCTGTCGCCTATGACCGTGTTTTCCGGGTTCGTCCAGACGTCGGCGACGGGGGCGAAGTCCGTATTGAAGCGCAGCGCGGCCATGTCGGAGCCAATAGTGTATGCGTTATTGTACGCCGTCTCCGGGCCCTCGTCCTTATAGGAGTACATGGCGTCCACCCAGGTCGTGCCGAGCTTGTACATGAGCCGGCCGACGCTGCCGCCCTCCTCGTCGGCGGAGATGAAGAGGGGTATCTCGCTCACGGATTGCGCGCCGTCTATCATGGCCGTGGCCTGCTCGCGGCTGACGAGGTTATTGAGCGAGTAGATTATCCCGCCCACGGGGTAGGCCTCGAGCCCGGCGAGCATTTCCTCTCCCGTCGAGGTCACCGGTGAGACGCCGGCGAGGGCCTCGGGGCGGACTATCATGAGCTGGCAGAGCTTCTCCGTGAGCGTCATGCCGGCGAGGATTTCTTCGGCGCGCGAGGGCGTGGGCTCGGGCGTGGGCTCCGGCGTGGGCTCAACCGTCGGCGCGGGCGTCCCGGTCTCGGGCGCGGGTATGGCCTCCGGCGGCGCGGAGCAGGCCGTCAGCAGCAGGGCGGCGAGGAGGAGCAGGGCTATGGCGGATTTCTTCATATAATGTTGACCCTTTCCAGTATCCGTGGTATAATAATAAGGTTTTCGGGGTAATCCCCGGCTATTCTATCACAACGCAAAGGAAGCGTAAAGTATGGCTAAGATAGATATTTTCTCCGGCTTCCTGGGCGCGGGCAAAACCACGCTCATTAAGAAGCTCATAGACGAGGCCTACAGGGGCGAGAAGCTCGTCCTCATAGAGAACGAGTTCGGCGAGATTTCCGTCGACGGCGGCTTCCTGGCCGAGGCGGGCGTCGAGATAACCGAGATGAGCTCCGGCTGCATCTGCTGCTCGCTGGTGGGCGATTTCGCGAAGGCCCTCGAGCAGGTGAAGGAGCAGTTCCGGCCCGACCGCATACTCATAGAGCCCAGCGGCGTGGGCAAGCTCTCGGACGTCATACGCGCCGTGCAGGACGTCGGCGACCCGGAGCTCGTGCCCGGGAGCTTCACCACCGTCGTGGACGCCACCCGCGCGAGGATGTACATGAAGAACTTCGGCGAATTCTGGTGCAACCAGGTCGAGAACGCCGGGACTATAGTCCTCAGCCGCACGCAGGGCATGAAGGAGGCCAAGCTCCGCGAGTGCGTCGATATGCTCCGCGCCCACAACGCCACCGCCGTCATCGTGACGACGCCCTGGGACGAGCTCTCCGGCGCGCAGCTGCGCGAGGCCATGGAGAACGCGGACACCCTCTCCGCCGAGCTCGAGCGCCTCGCCCATGAGGCGGCCGGCGGGCACGAGGAGTGCTGCTGCGGCCACGAGCACGAGCATGAGCACCATCACGAGCATGAGCATGACCACGAGTGCTGCGTCCATGACCACGAGCACGAGCATCACCACCATCACCACGGGCACGACGCGGACGAGATATTCACGAGCTGGGGCGCGGAGACGGCGCGCGAGTACACCGAGGAGGAGATAGCCTCCGCCCTCGCGGCGCTCGACAGCCTGAGCTGCGGCCAGGCCGTGCGCGCGAAGGGCTATGTCCCCGCCCAGGGCGGCTGGATATACTTCGACTACGTCCCCGGCGAGCGCAATATACGCCGCGGCGGCGCGGCCGTGACGGGCAGGGTCTGCGTCATAGGCGCGCATCTCGACGAGGACGGTCTCAAGGAGCTGTTCCACATTGGATAACCAGATACCCGTATACCTCTTCACCGGCTTCCTCGAGGGCGGGAAGACGAAGTTCATACAGGAGACGCTCGAGGACAGGCGCTTCAACCGCGGCGAGCCCACGCTGCTCATAGTCTGCGAGGAGGGCGTCGAGGAGTACGCGCCCGAGGAGTTCTCCGGCAAGCGCGTGAAGCTCAAGGCCGTCGAAAACGAGGAAGACCTCACGCCCGAAAACCTCACCCAATGGCTCGCCCAGGCGCAGGCCGAGCGCGTGCTCATAGAGTATAACGGGATGTGGATGCTCGACTCTTTGTATGGCGCGCTGCCCGAGGGCTGGGTCGTGGCGCAGGAGTTCATGTTCGCGGACGCTAATACCTTCCTCATGTACAACGCGAATATGCGCCAGCTCACGTATGACAAGCTCAAGAGCGCGGAACTCGTGGTATTCAACCGGTTCAAGCCGGAAATGGATAAGATGGACTTCCACAAAATAGTCCGGGCGGCCAACCGCCGCAGCGATATCGCCTATGAGGCGGCCGACGGGAGCGTGGTTTACGACGACATTGAGGACCCGCTGCCCTTCGATATCGAGGCGCCGGTCATCGAGATAGCCGACCGGGACTATGCGCTCTGGTACCGCGACGTGGCCGAGGAGCCCAAAAAATACAACGGCAAGACCGTCCGCGTGAAGGCGCGCTGCGCAGTCCGGAAGGGCATACCCGAGGGCTGGCGCGTGATGGGCCGCCATGTCATGACCTGCTGCGAGGCGGACATCGCCTTCCACGCCTTCGTCTGCGACTTCCGCGCCGTCCGGCCCGAGGCCGATGACGCCTGGTATATTGTGACGGCGAAGATGGAGTATAAGTTCCATCGCTCCTACGGCCGCAAGGGCCCCGTCCTCACCGCCGAATCCATCGCCCCCTGCGACCCCCCCGACCCCAGCGTAGCCACCTTCTTCTAGCCGAGTGTCTCGGCTGACGATGCGAGACTTCGCGTTGGGCGGGCTGTGCCCGGTGACAATGCGTTACGAACGTAAGATATAGACGGAACTCGCCGCTCGGTAACGTCACCGGGCGGCTTTCCGACGTTATGGGGAGCTTGTAGGGGAGGGCGTCCCCGCCCTCCCTTGCGTGGGTCTGCGCATGAGGGCTGCCCAAACACGGACTCGGTACGAAAAAGCCTAAAAGGCGTAAAAGCCCCGCGCCACCCTTTTTGGCTTTTTAGTCTTTTCCGCCCCCGGGGTCTTATGGAGCCAGGGGGTGTGAGCGGTCGGGAAAGGTCAAAAACCACCCCGTAAGGGGCGGCGTCATCGACGCCCCGCGGGTAGCCATTCGCTGCTGTTTATTAAGATGAGCCTACGATGCCGCTAGTGGCGACGTTCGACCCCTCAGTCAGCTTCGCTGACAGCTCCCCTTCCGAAGGGGCACTATGAGGGGCGTACAGCGTATCGTACGTTACAGAAGGGAATGTGCCCTTCCTCACTTGTACACTGTAAACGTTGCGGAAACGATGTATACACACTGTTTTTCACACACTCTACCACTATTCCGCAACGTCCGTCCACCTCCCACCCGTAGGGGGCGGCGTCCTCGACGCCCCTTACGTCGCCCTCCGGGACGGCTGTGGCTGGTTGCTGAAACGTGCGTCAACCGATGTAGGGGAGGGTGAGGATGGGTGGTTGGTACAACCCACGTTTTCGCAG
>DVKN01000200.1 GCA_018716005.1 Candidatus Scatomorpha stercoravium | reverse complement strand
TACAACCCGGAGACGCACTCCGACGAGGCCGACGCCCCGGACGACGACGCGGTCATAACCGAGCGGGACTATATGCCCATACGCCCCCGCCGCGACGGGAAGACCGGCTGCCTCGGCGGGCTCATGTACTTCGTTTTCTGCGTCAGCCTCTCGGTGCTGCTGGCCTGCTTCGCCTGGCTCGCCGCGACGGACGTGCTCGCGCTCAACAAGGAGCACGTGGAGAGCACCGTGACCCTGCCGAAGGACATCTTCGAGTACACGGAGGAGGAGTACACGGATGACGAGGGCGTCACGAAGACGCGCACCGTCTCCCACGCGGACATGGACTATGTCGCCTCCACGCTCAAGGACGCGGGGATAATCGAGTACAAGTGGCTCTTCAAGGCCTTCAGCTGGTTCGCCGACGCCGGGACCAAGGTCGACCCCGGCACCTATACCCTGACCACGAACCTCGACTACCGCGCGCTTATCACGAATATGCAGACCGCCTCCGGCAGCATGGCGACGACGACCGTCACCTTCCCCGAGGGCTTCACGATGCGGGAGATTTTCGAGCGCCTGGAGGAGAACGGCATATGCTCCGTCGAGGAGCTCTACGACGCCGCCGCGGAGTACAGCTATAATTACTCCTTCCTCGACTGGGCCGAGGTGGGCGACGCCTCGCGCCTCGAGGGCTACCTCTTCCCGGACACCTACGAGTTCTACCAGGGCGAGCAGGCTTCGAACGCCATAAACCGCTTCCTCCTGAACTTCCACGGCAAGCTGACGGCGGATATGTACGCCCAGGCCGACGCCCTCGGCATTACGCTCCACCAGGCGGTGATAATCGCCAGCATGATAGAGTCCGAGGCCGCGAACGACGCCGAGAGGGCGCAGATAGCGAGCGTCATCTATAACCGCCTCGCCGCCGGTATGCCGCTGCAAATTGACGCGACGGTCATGTATGCCCTCGGCGAGCACAAGGAGTACCTCACGGAGGAGGATTTGCAGGTCGACAGCCCCTACAACACCTACCTCAACACCGGCCTGCCCGCCGGCCCGATATGCTCCCCCGGCCTCGCGAGCCTCAACGCCGCGCTCAACCCCGCGGACACGGGCTACCTCTACTACGCCCTCGACACCGAGACCGGCACACACAACTTCTATACGAACTACAACGACTTCCTCGCCTTCACCCAGACGCAGGACTACACCGCGCAGTGATATTCCAGCGCGCACCGGCCCGCCGGCCGAAAGGCCGGCGGGCTTCGCCGTATAATCCGGGCGCTCCGGCGCAAAATCTCACAAACTTGCTGTTGAAATGGGCGGGAATATCGGATATAATAACAATACAATCGCGCCTTAACGGAGGTATACAAATGGAGCTTCAGAACTTTGAGGGCATACTCGAGCGGGTGCCGAAGCTGCAGCGGCCCCTGAGGGTGATCCTCGCCGGCTCGGACGGCGAAAATATGCTGCGCGGCGTCTTCGCGGCGCAGGAGAGGGGCATCGTGCAGCCGGTGCTCGTCGGCGACAGGGCCCGTACGGTCACCGTGCTGGAGCGCTTCGGCCTCGAGAACGAGCCCTACACCATGGTCGACACGCCCCCCGGGCACAACGTCACGCAGACCGCCATCGACATCATCAACTCCGGCGACGGCGACGTGCTCATGCGCGGCAACATTCCCACGAGGGACTTCCTCATCCCCGTGCTCGAGAAGAGCAACGGCCTGCGCACCGACAGGCTCATGAGCCACGTGTCCCTCGCGAGCCTCCCCGAATACCCGAAGCTGCTCGCGCTCTCGGACATGACCGTCATGATACACCCCAATATCAACCAGAAGAAGGAGATTATCCGCAACATGGCCGACGCGCTCAAGGCCTTCGGCTACGAGATGCCGAAGCTTGCCCTGCTGAGCCTCGTCGAGCGCGTCACCTTCCATATGCAGGACACCGTCGAGGCCCAGCGCCTCGTCACCGAGCAGAAGCAGAAGCCCTTCGCGGACTGCGAGCTCTGGGGCCCTATCGCCTACGACCTCATACTCAGCAAGGAGGCCGCCCGCCTCAAGAATTACGACTGCCCCTGGTGCGGCGGCGGCTTCGACGGCATAGTCGCGCCCGACCTCTCCACCGCGAACGTCCTCACCAAGAGCTGGCTGATACACGCCCACGCCGTAACCTGCGGCGCCGTCGTCGGCGCCAGAGTGCCCATAGCCCTCACCAGCCGCAGCGCCGACGAGGAGGAGACCTACCTGAGCCTGGTCTTCTGCGCCGTCCTGGACGCCTGGCATAAATCACCGGACTGTGCCCGGTGACAATGCGAGTCTTCGCGTTGGCAATCAGATAACGCAGCCGCCCGGTAACCATACCGGGCGGCTTTTCCGACGTTATGGGGAGCTTGTAGGGGAGGGCGTCCTCGCCCTCCCTTACGTGGGTCTGCGCATGGGGCTGCCCAAACACGGACCCGGTAGTAAAAAGGGGTAAAAGGGTAAAAAGGTTGACCCCTGTAGGGCGCGCCGTCCCCGGTGCGCCGACGCTCCGCAATGCGATGGGGGGGCTTTTGAACCTTTTTACCCTTTTTACCCCCCCGGGTCTTATGGAGCCACCCCCCCTTTACCCCTTTTTACCCTTTTTACCCCCCCGGGGTCTTATGGAGCCAGGGGGGTGTAAGCAGTCGGGAAAGGTCAAAAACCACCCCGTAGGGGGCGGCGTCCTCGACGCCCCGCGGGTTGCCATTCGCAGCTGTTTATTAAGATGAGCCTGCGATGCCGCAAATGGCAGCGTTCGACCCTTCAGGCGCTTCGCTGACAGCTCCCCTTACGAAGGGGCGCTATGAGGAGCGTACAGCGTATCGTACGTTACAGAAGAGAATGTGCCCTTCCTCACTTCTACGCTGTAAACGTTGCGGAAACGGTGATAAACATACTGGTTTCCATACAGCTTCCCACTATTCCGCAACGTGCGTCCCCCGCCCACCCGTAGGGGGCGGCGTCCTCGACGCCCCTTGCGTTGCCACATGAGGTGGCGTTATATGGGTGAGGAAAGGGTGGTATAATGGCAGAGAATGGGTAGGTAAATATAGATTACCCAACCTTTCCTCACCACTTGCCAAAGCCCCTCCTCACCTGATGTAGGGGAGGGCGTCCCCGCCCTCCCTCTCGCCGTCAGGCGAGAAATATTGGTGAGGAAGGGTGGTTGATATAACCCACGTTTTCGCAAACCGCGGCCCAAGGGCGGGCGGGGACGCCCGCCCCTACAACGTGGCCGCGACGGTTGCGAAATATATGCCGCCGAGCGTATACGTATCGTCACCAGCGATAT
>DVKN01000199.1 GCA_018716005.1 Candidatus Scatomorpha stercoravium | reverse complement strand
CACAACCGAATTTGAATTCTGTACTAGGTGTGATAGGTGATTCTGACAGTCCTTACTATGTCAACCTTTACAGCTTTCCGTATGTTTCAAGCACTATAATAAAAGATGTTGGTATATGTTGGGCAGCTTGTGTCGCGGCCATAGCAAATTATAGAATGGGTACAAATTATACGGCGGAATCGCTATTTTATGCGCTTGACGACCTATACAGTGGCACACCGGAAGGTACAAAAAAGTGGTACGAACGAGGCTATGCGCTAAGCGGTATGAGCGCCACTGTTACTTCATCGCTTCAGTGGCAGACTCTATATTCGTTATTGTCTTCAGGAAAACCTGTGTTATTTAGGATGACAGATGGCAAACTGTTCCCTACTAAACATGCTATCGTTTTAAAACTATTTTCTGGAGGGAATGACTATACTACTTATGGATTTATGGATCCAAATTATTCATCTACAAGAACTGTTTATATGACTGGTTCTCTAGATCCCGATTCATTTGTATATACAAGTGGCTCATATGAATATAGTTGGTATGGCTCAGTATATTAAACTTGCTATTAGTATACTTACCCGAGGGGCGCTTGTCGCCCCTCTTATTTTATTTTCTGGAGGAATTTGATGACTGAGGCCAACATGAACATTTATCAGAAGCTGGCGAAGATACGAAAACAGGTGGAGGTTATGAAGCGCGACGCCAAGGGCTTCAATTATACCTACACCACAGAGGAGAGCATCCTCGCCAAGGTCACGGTGCAGATGGATAAGCTGCACCTTTCGCTTATCCCGTCCATATTCCCGGACCGTTAGATCTCAGCGGGGATGTCCTCGAGTGCGCCGTGTCCTGCGCGGCGGGGCGGGGCCGCGCGGTTAATTTTTACGCGAGCAGCGCGGCGGCGGCTTTGGCGGCCTGGGCGGCGTCCTCGGTGTAGCAGTCGGCGCCTATCTCCTCGCAGTACTCGGCCGTTATCGGCGCGCCGCCGACCATTATCTTGACCCGGCCGCGGATGCCGCGCTCGTCCGCGAGCTCGACGACGCGGCGCATCTCGCCCATCGTGGTCGTGAGCATGGCCGAGCAGCCGATTATGCCGCAGTTCTCGTTTATGGCGGTGTCCACGAACTGCTCCGCGGAGACGTCGACGCCGAGGTCTATGACCTCGATGCCGCTGCCCTCCAGCATTATCTTGACGAGGTTCTTGCCGATGTCGTGCATATCGCCGCGCACGGTGCCTATGCAGGCGCGGCCGAGGCTCTTCTGCCCGGAGCCGGCGAGCAGGGGCTTGAGCCGCTCGGTGGCCGCGTTCATGGCGCGCGCCGCGACGAGCATCTCTGGCACGAAGGCCCGGCCCGCGCTGAAGTCCTCGCCCAGGAGCTGCATCCCGCGCACGAGGCCCTCGGAGAGCACGGTCTCGGCGGGCGTGCCGCCGGCGAGGGCGGCCTCGACGAGCTCGAGCACCTTCTTGCGGCGGCCCTTGCGGAGGGCGGCGGCGATGTCCTCGAGCGCGCCGCGTCCTGCGGGCTCGGACGCGGGAGCCGCCTCGGCCTTCGCGGCCGGCCTCGCGGCGCCGCGGCGGACGACGGCCGCGCGCTGCGCGCCGCGGAGATGCGTCCCGCTGTTCCAGGCGGCAATCTCGGCGTCTATCGCGGCGTCGACCTGCGGGAAGACCGCGCCGGGCAGGCCGTAGGTGATGCTGGGGATGAAGTGCCCGCCGGGGGTGTAGTCCTCGAGGGCCTTCCGGACGTAGGCGCGGATCTCCGCCTCCGTGGCGTCCGCGCGGTCGATCGCTGCGCCTATGCCGCCCATGAGCGCCATGCGCCCGCCGAGGCGCTTCTGCAGCTCGGGGATGTTGTTCTCGGGCAGCACGCCCTGCCAGCACTGCACGCCTATCTCGGCCATGTCCTCGACGATGTCGGCGAGGTAGGCGTCGCCGTGGTGTATCGCTATGACGCCGCGCGAGCGGATGAGGCCGTAGAAGCGGCGGTAGGGCTCCTTGAAGAACTCGCGCCACATATCCGGGCTCATGAAGAGCGCGTCCTTCGTGCCCCAGTCGTCGTGGGAGAGGATGGCGTCGGGGTGGAGGTTGTCTATGAGCATCTCTGCGTACTTCATGCGGTAGGCGGTGATGTACTCGATGAGCTCGTGCATCTCGTCGGGGTGCTCGTAGAGGTTCGAAAGCGTGTCCTCGAAGCCCATGAGGAAGTGGCACTGCTCGAAGATGCCGGTGCCCATGAAGCCGGTGGCGAGCTTTTCGCCGCGCACGGCCTCGGCGGCGGCGCGGGCGGCCTCCCAGCCGGAGGCGCACTCACGCTCGATGTCGGGCGCGTGGACTGTTTCCCGCCAGCGGGTGATATCCTGCAGCACGGTGAGCTCGGGGCTGTGGTAGGGCATGGCGCCCGGCGCGTCCTCGGGCCAGATGATGGTCGTGCCCCAGCGGTCGACGCTGGTAACGCCGCGCGCGCGGTTTCCGCGCAGATAGGTGTTGATTGGGTCGTTGAGGACCATGCCCAGCGCCTCGTACTGGTCGAGGATGCGCTCGGGGCGGCCGTCGGGCTTGATGGTCTCGAGGAAGATTTCGCGCGGTGTTGACATGGTTATTCCCCCTGGTTAAAAAGTATGCAGGATGCGTAGCTTATGGAGCCGGGGCCGTAGTAATACCTGAGCCCGGCGAGCTTGCAGACGTCGGCGACGATGAGGCCGTAGGCCTCCATGGAAGGGTATACGCGCTCCGGATGGCGGCAGGGCCGCGAGGGATAGGTGCACTTCACGCAGAGCGTACAGCTGCCCGCGCCCATGGGGAGGCAGTCCCCGTGAGCGAGGAGCTTCGCCTGCCGGGAGAGGGAGGCGAAGCGGCGCTTGTGCAGCCGCTCGGCCGCGGCGAGGCCCTCGGCGTCGAAGTCGCCGTCGAGCTCCGCCACGGTCTGCACCAGCACGCCGCGGGAATAGGCCCGGGCGCGCCTCTCGAGCGCCACGACCGAGCCGCAGGCCGGCGGGCAGGCCCAGCTCTTATTGTATCTCCGGCAGCGGTCCGCCGCGCACATGGCCCTCACCTCGTCGTGGAAGACGAGCCCGGAGGCGTCGAAGGCCGCGGCGTATTCAAAGCCGTTCTCCCGCGCAAGGGCGAGGATGCGGCCCGGGACGTCCGCCGGAAAAATTATATCAGTCATGCAGCGTTTTTCGCCTCCCGGTTGTATATAGGGCAGAGGGGCGCGAAGCCGCCCCCGAAATTAGAAAACGAAAGGAACTTGAAAATGAAAAGAACCGTCACAGCAATAGCCCTCGCCCTGATACTCGCCCTCGCTCTCGCGGCCTGCGGAGCGAAGGGCGGGGAGGAGGACGTGCAGATCCCCACGCCCTGGACGGAATATGACAGCCTGGACGAGGCGCTCTCCGCCGCCGAATGGGAAGCGCTGCTCTCGGACGGCGCTTGACCGCGCGGGCGAAAAATAGTATATTTATTACGTTATCTATTTGATTATAAGGTGGTGAGGCCGCCGTGTCAACAATTACTGTCAGGTCCGGCGGGAGGGAGAGCGAAATTTTATGCACATCCGGCGAGACGCTGCTGGACGTGCTGAGCTCCGAGAGCTTCGACCTCGCCGCGCCCTGCGGGGGGACGGGCAAGTGCGGCAAGTGCGCCGTCACGCTCCTCGCCCCGGACGGGACGCGCGAGCGCGTCCTCGCGTGCAGGACGCTGGCCGAGTCCGCCGCCGGGCGCACGGTGCTCGTGCCGGACGCCGCGGCGGGCGGGGTAATAGAGCTCGCGGGCTCCGGCGGCGCGTCCGGCGCTCTCTCGGGGCTCGCGGCCGCCGTCGACATCGGCACGACAACCCTCGCCGTGCGCATAATAGACCGCGCGACGGGCGAGACGCTCGCCGCCGCCGGGGACTGGAGCGCGCAGGCCCCCTACGGCGCGGACGTAATAAGCCGCATAAAGGCTTCGTCCAGGCCGGGCGGGCTCGAGAAGCTCTCCGCCCTCGCGCGAAAACAGGCTGCCGCGCTCATAGAGTCCGCCTGCCGCGACGCCGGCGTCGAGCCGGGCGAAATAGGCGGGATACTCTGCGCCGGCAATACGACGATGGAGCACCTCTTCGCCGGGCTCTCGCCCGAGGGCATAGGCCGCGCGCCGTATACGCCCGCGACGCTCTTCACGGACGGCGCGGCCGGGAGGCTCGACGCCTTCCCGGGCGCGCCGCTGCGCGCCGCGCCCTGCGTCTCCGGCTACGTGGGCGGCGACACGGTTGCGGCAATATACGCCTCCGGCCTCGCGGAGGACGGCGGCACGCGGCTGCTCATGGACATCGGTACCAACGGCGAGCTGGTCCTCTCGCGCGGCGGGCGGCTCATGTGCTGCTCCGTGGCCTGCGGCCCGGCCTTCGAGGGCGCGGAAATAGGCTGCGGGATGCGCTCGGCCCCCGGCGCGATAAGCGCGGTGCACTTTTCGCAGGGCGAATTCTGGTACGTCGTCATCGGCGGCGGCGCGCCGGTCGGCATATGCGGCACGGGCATAATAGACCTGCTCGCCGAGCTGCTGAAGAGCGGCGTCGTCGACGGCTCCGGCCGGCTGCTCGAGCCGGACGAGCTGCCGGAGGGCCTGCGCTCCACCGTCTCGGTGAACCGGAGGGGGAACGTCTCCTTCACCCTCGCGCCGGGCGTCCGGCTGACCGCCGGCGAGATACGGAAATTGCAGCTCGCCAAGGCCGCCGTGCGCGCGGGCGTGGAGATCCTGCTCCGCCGCGCCGGGATAGGTCCCGGGGACGTCGATGAGGTCTGCCTCGCGGGCGGCTTCGGGACGCGGCTGAACATAGAGAGCGCGGCGGCGGTCGGGCTCATCCCGCCGGAGCTCGCGGATAAAACCCGCGCCGTCGGCAACGCGGCCCTCGACGGGGCCCAGAGGGCGCTGTGCGCGCCGGACGGCTTCGGGCGCCTGCTCGACATACAGCGCCGCTGCGAATATATCGAGCTCTCGGGCAGCGCGGAATTCTCCGACGCCTTCGTCGACGCGATGCCCTTCCATGACGATGAGGAGGAAGACTGAATGGAACTCTATTTCCCCGCAGTACTCGACGGCGCGACCGGCACCGAGCTCCAGAAGCGCGGCTATACCGGCGGCGGCTGCGCCGAGGCCTGGCTGCTCGAGCATCCGGACGCCATACTGGACGTCCAGCGCCGCTACGTCGCCGCCGGCAGCGATATTATCTACACGCCGACCTTCGGCGCGAACCGCGTGAAGCTCGAGGCGAACGGCATATTCAACCGCGTGGAGGAGTTCAACCTCCGCCTCGCCGCGCTCTCGAAGGAGGCCGCCGCGGGCCGCGCGCTCGTCGCGGGCGACATCGCGCCGACGGGCCTCTTCCTCGCGCCGCTGGGCACGGCGAGCTTCGAGGAGCTCGTCGAAATATATACGGAGCAGGCCGCCGCGCTCGAGAAGGCGGGCGTCGACCTCTTCGTCATTGAGACGATGATGACCCTGCCCGAGGCCCGCGCCGCGCTGCTTGCGGTCAGGAGCGTGAGCGCCAAGCCCGTGCTCGTCTCCTTCACCTGCGACGAGCACGGCCGCACGCTCACGGGCACGGATCCCGCCGCGGCGCTCGTCGTCATGCAGGGCATGGGCGCGGACGCCTTCGGCCTCAACTGCTCCGTCGGCCCGCGCGAGATCCTCGAGCAGATGGAGCGGCTGCGCCCCTGGGCGGAGATCCCCCTCGCCGCGAAGCCGAACGCCGGGCTGCCCCGGACTGTGGACGGCAGGACCGTCTACGACTGCCCGCCGGAGGAGTTCGCGGAGTGCGCGCGCGGCTTCGCCGAGAACGGCGTCGCCCTCTTCGGCGGCTGCTGCGGCACGGACGAGGGCCATATCGCCGCGCTCAGGGCCGCGCTCGCGGACGTCGTGACCGCGCCGCCCGCGCCGGATTTCGGCGGGATGATACCCTGCGCGAGCGAGAAGGACGCCTTCCTGCTCGACCCGGCCGCCGAAATGCCCGAGCCCTTCGCCTGCGACGCGGAGCTCGCAGACAATATCGAGGACGCCCAGGACGAGGGCGCGGAGACCGTCGCCGTGCGCGTCGAGACGCTCGCCGACGCGGAGGACTTCGCCGACGCGCAGTACGCGGTGAAGGTCCCGCTCTTCATCGAGAGCTCCGACGCCGCCGCGCTCGAGGCCGCGCTGAGGGCCTATCAGGGCCGCGCAATCTACTCCGGCCCCCTCGCCGACGACGTCCTGGTCCCGCTCGCGGAGAAATACGGGCTCATAATCTGAGCGCAAAGCCGTTTTTGCGCCGCATAAAGCGTAATTTGCTTGCGAATCCCCTCCATTTGCCCTATAATTGCGGGTAAAAGGAGGGGATTTTTGTCTGACTTCGCCAAGAATATAAAGCGCCGCCGCCTGGAGCTGGGCCTGTCACAGGAGCAGCTGGCCGAAAAGCTGGCCGTGACGCGCCAGACAGTGTCCAACTGGGAGCGCTCAGTATGTACAAGTTAAAGACGTAATTACAGCCCGCGCTTATGAAGTGACCGGGGTACGTTCCAAAACGGAACGTACCCCGGTCTTTTTATTTTTCCTCGCCAAACAGCATATCGCTCAATCCCGGCGACATGACGCCAGTCCATTTTTGCGTCGTGTCCTGCTGCGGATAGTGGTCGCGCCACGCGTCGTAGGCGTCCTGTGTTATCTCACCGGCTCTTAGCTTTTCGGCCTGCTCTGCCCATGCACAGAGCATCTCATGCAGCCGATCCGCATCTTTCCCGGCACGCGGGTCTACGCGAAGCGTAATGTCGCCTGCGTCATTGCTTATCCTCAGGCCGTACAAGTCCTCGAGCGTGAACAACGTGTGCATCAGACCGACGTAGGAGTCGATGTCAGGCACGGTCAGAGCCGCTGGGGAGACGTCGAGCACGCTGGCGAGCGTCTTCGTCAGCTCGGACTTCGGCGAGCGCGTCCCGGATTCGTACTGGGCGAGCCTCACGTCCGCGGATTTCTCCGGGAAGCCCACCGCCGTACCGAGGTACTTCTGCGTCATGCCGCGCTTGTTGCGGAAATAGCGTATGCGTTCGCCTATCGCCATG
>DVKN01000198.1 GCA_018716005.1 Candidatus Scatomorpha stercoravium | reverse complement strand
TTCTCTTGAGAATACCGGGCGGACACAAATAGTATCAATCCAGTATCAAGAGCAGTATGGACGGGCAAAAAAGCCTGTATTCATGCGGGTTTTCGCCGTTTCGAGCGTCATTCCCACTCTATCGTCGCGGGTGGTTTACTTGTGATATCGTAAACTACGCGGTTTATGCCTTTTACTTCATTCACTATTCTTGTGGAGGCGGCCTCCAGGGTGGGCCAGGGGAGGTGGGAGAAGGTGGCGGTCATGAAGTCGCCGGTCTGGACGGCGCGGAGGGCGAGGGTGTAGTCATAGGTGCGGCCGTCGCCCATGACGCCGACGGAGCGGGTGTTGGTGAGCACGGCGAAGTACTGGTCGGGCATTGTATCCAGCTCGGCATTGGCCAGCTCCTCGCGGAAGATGGCGTCCGCCTCACGCAGGGAGCGGAGCTTGTCCTCGGTGACGTCGCCGATGATGCGTATGGCGAGGCCCGGGCCCGGGAAGGGCTGGCGCATGACCAGGCTCTCGGGCAGTCCGAGCTCGCGCCCGAGGGCGCGCACCTCGTCCTTGAACAGCATCCTGAGCGGCTCAATAATCTCGCGGAAGTCTACATAATCCGGTAGTCCTCCCACGTTGTGATGGCTCTTAATCACGGCGGCCTCGCCCGCGCCGGACTCGACGACGTCGGGATAAATCGTGCCCTGCGCGAGGAAGTCGACGCGGCCGAGCTTCTTCGCCTCGGCCTCGAAGACGCGGATGAACTCCTCGCCGATGATGTGCCGCTTGCGCTCCGGCTCCTCGACGCCGGCGAGCTTTATGAGGAAGCGGCCGCGCGCGTCGACGCGGATAAAGTTGAGACTCCTGCCCGAAAAGACGCGCTCCACCTCGTCGGCCTCGCCCTTCCTGAGCAGGCCGTGGTCGACGAAGACGGCCGTGAGCTTGTCGCCGACGGCCTCGCTGAGGAGCGCCGCCGCGACGGAGGAGTCCACGCCGCCGGAGAGCGCGAGCAGCACGTGGCCGTCTCCGACCTTCTCGCGTATGCCGCGGACGGCCTCGGCGCGGTAGCTGCCCATGGTCCAGCTGCCGGAGGCCCCGCAGGCGCGGTAGAGGAAGTTGCGTATCATGTCCGTCCCGTGCTCGGTGTGGTTCACCTCGGGGTGGAACTGCACGCCGTAGAGCCGCCGCTTCTCGTCGGCGATGGCGGCGTTGGGGCAGACGGCGGTGCGCGCCGCGTTCCTGAAGCCCTCGGGCGCGCGCTCCATATAGTCGCCGTGGCTCATCCAGGCAGTGCCGCGCTCGGGGAGGCCCGAAAAGAGCGTGCAGGCGGTGTCGAACCGAGTCTCCGTGCGGCCGTATTCGCGCGCGGAATCGCTCTCGGCCTCGACGACGCTCCCGCCCAGGGTCTGCGCCATGAGCTGGCAGCCGTAGCAGATGCCGAGCACGGGCACGCCGAGGGCGAAGACGCCGGGGTCGACCTTGGGCGCGCCGGGCGCGTAGACGCTCCGGGGCCCGCCGGTGAGTATGATGCCTATGGGCGCGGCGGCTTTAAGCTCCGCGAGCGGCGTGGTGTACGGCCTCAGCTCGCAGTATACGCCGCACTCGCGGACGCGCCTGGCGATGAGCTGGTTGTACTGCCCGCCGAAGTCAAGGACGATAACTGTCTCGTGCTGCATGGGTTGCTTTTCCTCTCTTCTCCTCGTATTTCTCATGATAGGCGATGATGTCCGCGGCCACGTCCCGCTTTTTTACGCAGGCGTCCATGGCCGAGCGGACGATATAGCGGTGGGCCTCGCCCTCCGTCATGCCGCGCATCTTTATGAGTATCAGCTTGGCCCGGTTCACCATGCGGATTTCCTCGACCAGCTTCCTGATGTCCTCGTACGTATACACGCGCCCACCCCCAAAGCAAAGCGGCGCCCCTACGGGCGCGCTTTTATAATGGAGTGATTATATTACCGCGCGCGGGCCCTGTCAAGCCTCTTCGCGCCGCAGCCTGTAGGCGATGTGGGGCATATCCATGCCCCGGTAACGTTTCATGAACACGGCCGCCGGGCGCATTCCCAGCCGCAGGGCGACGCGGCGGGAGGCGTGGTTCACGTCGCGGACCATGGCGTAGACCTCGCCGAGGCCGAGCTCGCTGAAGGCCCGGTCCCGCACGGCCATGGCCGCCTCTGTCGCGTAGCCGTGATGCCAGTGCTCGCGCGAGAAGACGTAGCCTATCTCTGGCACGCGCATATCGAAGAGGTCCTGCACCGTGAGGCCGCACTGGCCTATCAGCTCGCCCGTCTCCCTGAGCTCCACGGCGCAGAGGGAGAAACCCCATATCTCCCGCCGCTCTATCTGGCGGGAGAGCCACGCGGCTACGTCCGCGTCCGTGAAGGCGCGGCCGTAGGCCCACATGGTGTCCGGGTCCATTATCCGCCGCAGCGCGCCGAAGTCCTCCGGGACGAGGTCGCGCAATATGAGCCGCCCGGTCTCCAGCCTCATAGCTCCGCCTCCGCTATCGCGAGCGCAATCCTCTGCGCCATAAGCAGCCCCGCCGTCGCGGGCACCCATACCACGCTCCCGGGGACGCTCCGCCGTCCGGGCGGGGGCGGCGCGAGCTGCTCGCTCGCGCGCGCTCTCTCGTCGGAGTATACGACGTCCAGGTGCTCTATCCCCCGCCGCCTGAGCTCGCGGCGCATGACCCGCGCGAAGGGGCAGCCCGACGTCTCGGCGAGGTCGGCGAGGCGCAGCCGCCCGGCGTCGAGCTTGTCGCCCGTGCCGAGGGCGGATATGACCGGCACGCCGCGGGAGAGCGCCGTCTCTATCAGGTCCAGCTTGCAGCTCACGAGGTCGATGCAGTCGGCGATATAGTCGAGTCCGGCGGGCAGGATCTCCCGGTTTCCGGCGCTGTAGAGGGCCGTGACGGGGCTTATATCCGCGTCCGGGGCTATGTCGCGCAGCCTCGCGGCGAGGGCGTCGGCCTTAGGCTGGCCGACGGTGGAGCCGAGGGCCTCCAGCTGGCGGTTTATGTTGCTCTCGGCGACGGTGTCGGAGTCTATGAGCGTGAGCTTGCCCACGCCGGCGCGGCAGAGCGCCTCGGCGCACCAGGAGCCGACGCCGCCGAGCCCGACGACCGCGACGTGCGCGCGCGCGAGGCGGTCCATCGCCGCCTGGCCGAGCAGCATTCGTGTGCGTATTGTCCTCTCGGGCATTGCGATACCTCCAAAAGCCTCGCTTTTACCCCGCCCCGGCGGGGCGGTGAAGTGCGCGAAGCCCTCACCGGCCGCAAGACCGGTGAGGGCTGAATCCGTACTGTGGGGCGCCGGGCTTACACCTTCGCGAACCAGTTCACGAAGCCGTTGACGCTCACGGGGAACTGGGCGATGAGCTCGCTCTGCCAGGCCTCGTAATCGGGCTGGCGCAGGCCCTGCGGGGCGTTCGTGTAGCCAAGGCCGTAGAGGGCGAGGCAGTCGTGATAGCTGTATCCGTCCTCGCCGACGAAGTAGACGAGGTGATATCCGGTGTAGTTGGAGGACTCGACGTAGATAATCTCGCTGTCGCCGCTCTGGCGGGCGTCGTCGAAAATCCAGTCGTTGATGGGCTCGACCATCTGGTCCTTCGCGACGGGCTCATAGAGGCCGCCCTCGGTGGAGTAGAGGCTGGAGCCGTTGGAGCCGGTGTCGTCGCTGTTGGCGTTGGCGAGGGCCGCGAAGGCGTCCTCGGTCTCGCCGTCGGATATCCACTCGTCGCGGATTTCCTGAATCTTCTGCTCGGCGGCCTCGATCTCTTCCTCACTGAACTCGCCGTCCTCGTCCTCATCCTCGACGTTCACGAGGATGTGGCGGAAGGCGACGCCGTTGTAATCGCTGTTGTCGCTGCGGGAGTTGAAGCAGACGACGTAGTAGCCCACGCCCTCGTTCTCGAGCACGGCCATGTCGCCCGGCTCGCGCGCGGAGTCAAGCAGCCACTCGGCCATGACGCCGTAGCCGCTGGTGACGGAGTAGCCGAAGAGGCTCTTTACCTCGGTGGCCTCGGCCTCGTCGCCCATGGTCTCGGCGACGGCCTCGGCGAAGCTGAGGGCCCCCTGGGCGGCGCCGGACTGGGCGGCCTCGAGCAGGCTGTCGGCCTCTTCCTTGGCCTCGGCCATGGTCTCGTCGGTGACCTCCTCGTTGGTCTCCTCGGTCTCCTCGCCGGTCTCCTCGTCGGTGACGGTCTCGGTGACCTCGACCTTCTCGGCCTCGACGAGGTAGTAGTCGAAGCTGATGGCGTCGAAGGCGTCGGCGTTTTCGTCATAGTAGGCGTTTATCTCGTCGGCGCTGTACTCGAAGCTCTCGTAGATATCGGCGCTGTATTCCTCGGCGATGTAGGCCCTCTCGAGGAGCTCGCGCACAAGGGAGGCGGTGACGCCCTTGCCGTAGATAACGGCGGCGTAGCCGTCGGCGCCGCGCAGGTTATTGGCGGTCGCCATGGTCTCGAAGCTGGCGATGGTGGAGTTTATTTCCTCGGCGGCTTCCTCGCTGAGGGTGTAGCCGGCCTTGACGGCGGCGTCCCAGATGGCGGTCACCTGGGCCATGTTCTGCAGGGCCGTCTCACGGAAATAGTCGTCCCAGGTGAACTCGGCCGTCTCCTCCTCGTCCGCGGGCTGGAGGCTCTCGGGAATCTCGAGGCCGAGCATGGTGAAGAGGCTCGACTGCACGGTCTGCTCGTCGAGGTCGGCGCTGGTGTCGAGCCCGAGGAGGGAGGCGTAGGAGCCGTACTGGTAGGTGAAGTTGTTGTACGCGGTGGTGTAGTAGTACTGATACTCGGCGTTCGTGAACTTGTAGTCGCCCACGGTGACCGAAGTCGTGCCGGTGTACAGCAGGTTGGTGTTGAGAAGCACGATGACGACGACGAACAGCGCCACGAGTACGCCGACGATCGTCCAGGTCCTGCGCTCCTTGCGTGCCTTGACCGCGGCCTCGCGTTCGGCCAGGGTCTTGGGGCTGCTGCCGCTCTCGCGCTCGGCCTGGCGGCGCTTCTTGTCCTGAGATGCGCTCATAACTTAGGTTCAATCCTTCCGTAATGCGGCACGGGGCCGCTTTTTAACAAGCCTAGGTATTATAACGCAAAACACTCCGCGTTTCAAGGCTAATATGTAAATTGTTGATTTTGACAGTGCCTCGTGGTAAAATACCTTATTCCCATGCGCGGAGGTGGCGGCTTTGAATAACGCTGAGCGGCGCAGATACCGCATAATCGCCGCCGCTGTGCTCGCCCTCGGCTGCGCGGCGAGGCTCATCGCCCTCGTCTCCCTCCCGGCGGGGCTCAATCAGGACGAGGCGAGCGCGCTCTACGACGCCTGGGCCATACTCAATTACGGCGTCGACCGGAACATGAACCGCCTGCCCGTGCTGCTCGTGAGCTGGGGCAGCGGGCAGAACGCGCTCTTGAGCTACCTCGCCCTGCCCTTTATCGCGCTGCTCGGTCCCACGGTCTGGGCGCTGCGCCTGCCGATGGCGCTCTCCGGCTGCCTCACTCTCTGGCTCTTCTATAAGACGGCGCTCCGGGCGAGGGGCGGGCGCTTCGCCCTCGCGGCGCTCTTATTCCTCGCGCTCTGCCCCTGGCACGTCATGGCCGTGCGCTGGGGCCTGGAGTCGAACCTCCTGCCCGCGATGCTCATGGGCGGCGTATACTGCGCGGCGCTCAGCGAGGAGCGGCCATGGGCGCTCGCCGGCGCGGGGGCCTTCTTCGGCCTCGCGCTCTACGCCTACGGCACGGCCTTCTTCGTCCTGCCGCCGCTGCTCCTTTTCTGCGTCTGGCGGCTGAGGAAATCGCTGCGGCCCCTCCCCTTCCTCGCGGGGCTCGGGATTTTCCTCGCCCTCGCCCTGCCCATCGCGCTCTGCCAGCTGCGGAATATGCTCGGCCTCCCCGCGGCGGAATTCCTCGGCTTCACCCTCCCGGAGCTCACGGCGACGCGCCAGAGCGCGACGAGCGTCTTCGGCACCGGCCTCGCCGGGCTGTGGGGCAACGTGAAGTCCCTCGCGCGGCTCCTCATAACGCAGTCGGACGGCCTCGTCTGGAACAGCGCGGAGATAGGCGGGCTCTATTATATCTTCGGCCTCCCTCTCGCGGCCTGGGGCCTCGTCCGCTCGCTGAGGACGAGGGAGCGCGGCGCGGCGGAGGGCATAATGCTCGCCTGGCTCTTCTCGGCGCTCGCGGCCTCGGCGCTTATCACGGTGAACGTGAACCGCGTGAATTTCCTCTGGCTGCCGCTCATATACTTCGCCGGGCTCGGCCTGCACGCCCTCGCGGAGGCGCTCGGCCGCCTCTCCCCCATCGCGCCCGCGGCGCTCGCCGTGTGCTTCGCGGCCTTCCTCACCGGGTATTGGCACACGCTCGGCGGGGACGGGAACGTGAACTTCTTCCCCGGCCTCGGCGAGGCGATAGAGTACGCCGGCGCGCGCTCGCCGGAGAGCGCCTATATAACGGACCGGGTGAATTCGCCCTACATCTACACGCTGCTGTACACGGAGACGCCGCCCGCGGAATTCGCCGCGACGGTCGAGTACACGAACCCGGACGGGGCCTTCCGGAACGTCGAGGGCTTCGGGAAATGGCGCTTCGGCCCGGCGGAGGACGCCTCCGGCGAGCTCGCCATAGTCCACGTCAGCGAAATACAAAACCGCGAGACCGAGGCCGTCTTCGGCCAGTTCGCGGTAATCATACCTGAAAGTAAGTGATACCATTGTCAATGGACAACCTCCGCCTCGCCGTCCTCATAGACGGGGACAACGCGCCGCGGGACTGCCTCAAGAGCATCATGGAGGAGATAGCCATATATGGCACGCCCATGATAAAGCGCATCTACGGCGACTGGGCCAGCCATGGGCTCTCCACCTGGAAGAACACCCTCCTCGAGAACGCCGTCACGCCCAAGCAGCAGTTCGCCTACACGACGGGCAAGAACGCCACGGACAGCGCGATGATAATCGACGCCATGGACATACTCTACACCGGCAAGGCCGACGGCTACGTCCTCGTGAGCTCGGACAGCGACTTCACGCCCCTCGCCATACGCCTGCGCGAGAGCGGGATGTACGTCATCGGGATAGGCGAGGAGAAGACGCCCAAGGCCTTCGTCCAGGCCTGCGACAAGTTCATCCGCGTCGAGGTCATACGCGACAAGTATAAGAAGACCGCGAAGCCCGCCGCGAAGAAGGCCCCGGCGAAGAAGGCCGCCTCCAAGACGCCGGAGAAGGCCGAGAAGGCCCCGGCCAAGTCCGCCGCGAAGAAATCCGCCCCCGCCGCGAGCGAGAAGCCGCCCGTGCCGGAGGATATCATCAGCCTTATCGCGGACTCCGTCGCCGACCTCGCGGACGACGACGGCTGGATAGATATGTCGAACCTCGGCAACCTCATTATCAAGAAGCAGCCCGACTTCGACCCGCGCACCTACGGCTTCGGCAAGCTCAGCAATATGCTCAAGAACCTCGACCGCTTCGAGCTGCAGGTACGCGAGACGTCCGACCCGAACGTCCGCCCCATGTACGTGCGCGACGTGGAGGCCTGAGCGCAGGCGCGAAAATCCCCCGTCCGGATGGACGGGGGATTTCTCATTGCCGGGGGTATTTATCAGGTGAAGAGGGCGACTATCTTGTCCCAGAGCTCGGCGAAGAAGCCCTTGGCCTCGGGCTCGGGCTCTTCGGGGGCCTCGTCCTCGGGGGCGGCGATGCCCTCGGTGGAGAGGACGAACTGGACGCTCGCCGTCTCCTCGTTCTCGTCGGAGAGGAAGCTCACGGGGCCGGTCTCCTCGGCCTCCTCGTCCTCGCCGAGGAACTCGTTGAGTATGTCGGGGATGGAGCTCGTCTCGCTGTTGAGGGTGTACATCCCGCTCGAGAAGCTGCCGGCGCCGTCCGCGAGGGCGGCGACCCCGTCGGTGTAGGTCTTGAGGCCCTCGTTGAACTGCCCGTACTGGCTCGCGAGCTCCGCCATGCCGGTCTGGAGCTCCGTGATGGCCGAGGTGTCGATATCCGTCATGGAGCTCAGCCCGACGGAGACCTGGTT
>DVKN01000197.1 GCA_018716005.1 Candidatus Scatomorpha stercoravium | reverse complement strand
GAAGGTCTTCATGACGTTCGGGTTTATGCCGCCGTCCATCTCGTAGTTCCACTTGCGGAAGAGCTCATAGCACGGGCCGATAAGCTGCGGATACGGAGTGGAGTTCATCTCCCACTTCTCCATCTCCATCTTGGTCTGCTCGTTGAAGCGGCGTATGACCTCGAAATAGTGATCCCAATCCCACTTCTCGCCGGTGAGGTCCTCGACCCACTTTATGCAGTGCCACATATCCTGGGCGCCGCACTCGACGGTGTCCTCGTCGTCGTAGCGGACGGGGAGCGTGAGCGGGTAGGTCGGCATGCCGAGCTTCTGTATGCGGCGCTCCTGGAAGCTGGTGGCCATGTCGGAGCCGTCGCAGGGGGTGGAGGTGGAGATAAAGCCGAGGCCGCAGTGCGGCAGGGCGTCGACGACGGCGCAGCCGCATTCGCTCGTGGGCACGGGGCAGGTGTCCGCCGGAAGGCCGTAGCTCTCGACGGCGTCGATGTAGGGGATGCAGATGAGCTGGTCGAGCTCGCTGACGAGGAAGACGGGGATAAGCTGCCAGGGCACGCCTACGAGCCCCGGGAAGCCGGCCATCATCTGGGCCATCGTCATCTCGTCGAAGAGCAGCATCTTGCTGTTTATCTTCTGGTTGCCGCCGATGCGCTCGTCGGCCATGAGGAGGTTCGCGACGCAGTCCTCGGTGTAGCGGTAGACGTCGGCCATGAGCAGGCGGTTCATCGTGACCGCGCGGCCGCGGAAGCCCAGCGTGTTGCGGTCGAAGAAGGCCGGGCAGGCCAGGTAGGAGCTGAACCAGCGGTACTCGAAGAGGCCGAGCATGATGCTCACGGGGTCGCGCATGACCATCTTAATCATGTCGCGCCATATGACGAGCCAGTTCTGGAAGTCGCGTGCGGTGCTCTCGACGCCCTTCCACTCGCGGCGGGTGAAGGCGACGGCGCCCTTCTGGTAGAGGCGGCCGAGCTGGCGTTCGCCGTTGACGACGCGGTCCCACTTCTCCTTGGCGGAGAGGCCCATGAAGTCGGAGAACTCCTCCTTTACGCGCTGCTTATCCAGCTCGAGCTTGTTCTTCTGCTTCTTGGCGAAGCCCTTCCAGTCGACCTCGGAAATCAGTTCCTTCCATATCTTGAGGTCGCCGGGCAGGTTCTTTTTGAGCCATTTGATGTTATTCTTGAGCATTTACTTGACCTCCTTGCCCTGCTGGATACGTTTGATTTCCAGAGATTCCACGAAGGCCTGGAAGCGGGTGCGGAGCTGGCCCGAAGTCTTGGCGTTGTACGGGCGGTCTATGGTGAGCACGGGGTGGCCGTATTCCTCGAACTGTATGTGGCTGGCCAGCGCGCGCTCGAAGCCCCAGAAGTCGCAGAACTTGACGTTCTCGTAGATGATGCCGTCGGCGTTGTACTCCCGGGCGAGCCTGTCGGCGGTGACGCGGCGCTGCTCTATCTTCTCATTGCTCATGAAGCGCGGGCACTCGCTTGTGATGAGATAGTGGCGGCAAATCTGCCTGAGCGCGGGTTCCTCGTCGTTGAGCTCTATGGCCTCGCGGCCGGGGAACATACCGAAGCAGAAGCGGTCGAAGCAGATGAAGGCGCCGGCCTCCTCGAGCATACGGGTGAGGTTGGGGTCGTCGACCTCGCTGCCGACAATGCCGACGCGGCAGCGGTACCAGGGCTTGGGGTCGGGCTCGCGGGCCTTGATCTCCTCGAGCGTCTCCTGCAGGTAGGGCAGGATAAGCTTCTGCGGGCAGCAATAGGAGACCATGTTGATGATGTGGAACTCGTAGCCGGTGATGGGGGGATTATCGAGTTTGCGGAGCTCGCTTATCTCGGTCATCACGCGACATACCTCGTTGTGCCTCGCGACGGCCTCGCGGAGGGCCTCGTCGGAGACGTCCACGCCCAGCTTCTCGTGCATGGTGTTGAGGACGCGGTTCTGCATCTGCACGACGTAGTGGTCGAGGGTGTAGTCGGTGTACTTGTAGGGGATGTCCGCGTGGGTGACGAAGAAGTTCGGCTTTTCCACGCACTTGAGAAGCTCGATGTTCTCCATGCAGCGGTTCATCTGCGCGCAGGCGTCCACGCCGCACAGGCCGTCGAGGAAGTTGTAGCCGCCCTCGATGGCGCGCTCGAGCAGGGCGCGGCAGTACTCGCAGGTGTAGTTCGACATGTAGTACGAGGCCACGTCGATGCTCCCCGTGTTCGGCGCGCGCATACGCACCGAGAAGCAGTTGTCAACATTGAGCAGCACCTCGGGCATATGGTAGCAGGTGTAGCCCAGAGCGAGCATCCCCTCCTCCTGCGCCTTGCGTACCAGCTCGTTGTTGGCGTTGTCGAGGAGGTTCTCAAAGTAGATTAAGTGCTTTAAGTCCTTCAAATGTTCACACCTCTCTTAAAGAATCTCTATCTTACGGAGCGCTTCCCTCACTCCGAAAAGTACTTTGCTCTCTTCGGGCAGCTCGAATACCGTCCTGCCCTGTATGTCGTTGGCGGCCTGTTCGCTGTCCGCCGGGATGAAGGCGAGTATCTCCACGCCCTCGACCTTGATGAACTCGTTGAGCTCGGGGTTCGTCACGCGGTTTATTATGGCGCCGACGCGGTCGTACATGACGAGCTCGTCCGCCACCTGCTTGATTGTCTCGGCCACGTGCGTGCCCTTCCGGCTCTGGTCGCTTATCAGGATGAGATGGCTCACGCGCTCCATGACGCGGCGCTGTATCTGCTCCACGCCCGCCTCGCCGTCTATGACGACGTAGTCGAAGTCGTTCGCCAGCATGCTGACGACCTCCTTCAGGTAGGCGTTCACCGAGCAGAAGCAGCCCTCGTTCTCCGGCCGGCCTATGGCGAGGAAGGAGAAGCCCTTCGTCTCGACCATGGAGTCGAAGATGCGAAAGCGGGATTCGTTGAGCATCTCTATGGCCTCGCGCGGGCGTCCGTCCTCGGCGCTCTTGACCACGGCGCGGCGTATGTCGTCCAGGGTGCTCGTAACCTTGACGCCGAGGGCCGTCGAGAGGCCCACAGCGGGGTCGGCGTCTATGGCCAGTACCTTGCAGCCCGGCCGGTCCTCCGTCAGCACGCGCACTATGGTCGCGGCCAGCGAGGTCTTCCCTACCCCGCCCTTGCCTGCGAGCGCGATGATTTTGGCCCGGGTATCACTCATAAATCAGTCCCCCTTTTATTGAACAGGGTATCTGAACGCTTGCCAAAATGTTAGCATACTTTGCGTCATTTTACAAGATAAAAACGTGTTTTGGCCAAAAAATTTATGCATTGTTTCAACTTTTGAAATAACGCCCCCTCCCCGCTCTTGATTTGCGCCGCCGCTCGCGGTATAATGAGGCAAAAAAGGAGGGATACCATGTCCCGTGAAAGAATAGCGCTCCACCTCGGCGGCCACGGCCACGAGCACGCGCACGAGCACGCAGCGCACCATGAGCACACGCATCCGGACAGCCCGGAGCTCACGCCGGAGCAGACCCTGGCCCTCATGAGCTATATGCTCGAGCACAACCGCTCCCACGCCGAGGAGCTCCACAACATAGCCCACGCCCTCGAGGCCCAGGGCAGGGCCGGGGCCGCCGGCATAGTCGGCGAGGCCGTCCACTACTTCGGCCACTGCAACGACAAGCTGGAGGAAGCCCTCCGGCTCGTAAAGGAGGAGAAATAAATGTGCCTTTCCGACGCATATGAGCTCGTCGGCGGCGAGCGCAGGCCGCTCATGAGCTACGTATCCGGCATCAGCGTTGAGGACAGCGTCATCACCCTCACCGATATGCTCGGCGCGCGCAAGATTATCCCGGGCACGCTCAGGAGCGTCGACCTCACGCACAACGTCATCCTGATAGAGCCCACGGCCAAGGCGGAGTGAGCATGGAACAAGAGAGCTACACCTTCCATCTGACGGCCTACGACGTGGACAGATATATGCCCCAGGTCGCCCGGGCCCTCGAGCGCCGCAGCGAGCTGCTCGCCCAGCTCAAGTACGCCAACAAGAAGAAGCTCCGCGGCGTCCCGCAGTCCAAGGGCAACTTCCACGGCCGCAACAGGCGCACGACCTATATCATGAGCGCCGTCGGCATCGTCCTCGGCGCGGCCGCGCTCTACCTGAGCTTCTCGCTCGGCTGGGAGCTCTTCTTCCTGCTCATAGGCGCGGCGCTGCTCGGCGGCGGCATATTCGGCTTCTATCACGCCGGCCGCTCCAACCCCTACGCGCGCGACGCCGTGAAGCTCCTGAAGAATAAGGACAGCTTCCTCCCCGAGGACAACATCCGGATTGTCTTCAACGAATACGGCATGCGCTCCGCCCGCAGCTTTATACCCTACAACGAGTTCCAGTGCTGGATAGAGACGGAGGATCTCTTCCTCTTCATGTACGGCCCCCTCGTCACGCTGCTGCAAAAGACCGACCTTGAAGACGGCGAGCTCACGGACTTCCGCCAGCTCGTCATAGCGAACATAAAGCTCCACGCGAAGGTCGCGGACAAGGCCGCCTGAGCCCGGATAATAAGAGAGCAGCCCCCCCGTTTGGGAGGCTGCTTTTTCGCGCGTATATGCCCTCAGGCCCTCGCGAGGCTCATGAATGCGCGGCTCCTGGGCAGGAGCTTCATAAGGGGCAGGCCGATAAGATACAGGACGCCCGCCTCCTCCACGGCGAGCTGGAGCGCCGTGAGCGGGTAGGCGCTCAGGAACGCGCCGGTGGAATACGCTATAACCGCGCCTACGATGGGCGCGTTCCAGACGACGGGCATGGCGCAGACGAGGATGCAGCGGCCGAAGCCGAGCGGCTGGGGGCAGTTCTTCGCTATGGCGGCGGCGCAGAGCCCCGCGCCGAGGGTCGCGAGCGAGCCGAAGACTATGTCGGGCAGGCCGTAGCCGCCGAAGAAGTTGGCGAGGGCGCAGCCTATCCAGAGGCCCCAGGCGCTCACCGGCATGATGGCCGGCAGTATGCAGAGAGCCTCCGCAACGCGGAACTGCACGACCCCGAAGGAGATGGGCGCGAGCAGTACGGTCAGCGCGCAGTAGGCGGCGCCGACGACCGCGGCGAAGGCGAGATTTCTCGGTGTGAATTTCATGGTGATAACCTCCCATTTTGATTTAGCTTCGGGGAAAATCCCCTATAACAGTGCGGGGTTGGAAACCGCAGGGTTATTCAGTTGGTTCAGCGCTCCGTTTTAGAGTACAGGCAGCCGCAGTAGTCCTGGCGGTAGAGGCCGAACTCGCGGGAGAGCTCTATGCTCCGCTTGTAGCCGTCGCGCTTCTTGAAGTCGCCGGGGAGCCATTTTACGCCGTATTTCCCGGCCAGGGCCTCCCCTATCGCGTTAATGCGCTGCGCGTCCTTGTGCGGGGACACGGTGAGCGTGGTGGCGAAGTAATCGCAGCCGAGGCGCTTGGCCTCCCTCGCGGCGAAGTCCAGCCGCAGCTTGAAGCACTCCGTGCACCTCGCGCCGCCCTCGGGCTCATCCTCAAGCCCGCGCACGGCCTCGTCGTAGGCCCCGCCGTCGTATCCGCAGGGGACGAGCGTGACGCCCGGCATGCGCCCGAGCACGCAAAGCTGGTTCTCAAGCCGCAGGTCATACTCCTCTCGGGGCTGGATGTTGGGGTTATAATAGCTGAGGAAGACCTCGAAGTACCGCGTCAGATACTCGAGCACATAGCTCGAGCAGGGCCCGCAGCAGCTGTGCAGCAGAAGCCGCGGCCGCCCGGAAAGCGAGGCTGTAATCCTATCGAGTTCGAGCTGGTAATTCCGCTTCATCTTGACTTTGCGCCCCCGGGGCTATAAAATGCACTAAAGGAGTGATGTTTATGGACAACCGCACCGGCAAGGCCGAATACTACCTCGGCATCGCGGACGCCGTCCTGGCCCGCTCGACCTGTATGCGGCGCAAGTACGGGGCCATCATCGTGCGCAGCGACGAGATAATCTCCACCGGCTACAACGGCGCGCCGCGCGGCCGCCTGAACTGCTCCGACGCCGGCTACTGCGCGCGCGAGGACCTGGGCATACCCTCCGGCGAGCGCTACGAACTCTGCCGCAGCGTCCACGCCGAGGCGAACGCGATAATCTCCGCCGCGCGGCGCGATATGCTCGGCGCGACGCTCTACCTCGTGGGCCGCGACGCCAAAACCGGCGAGCTGCTCACGGATACCATGCCCTGCTCGATGTGCAAGCGCCTCATCATCAACGCCGGCATAACCCAGGTGGTCGTCTCCGCCGGCGAGGGCCGCTATGAAATCATCCACGTGCGCGACTGGGTCTTCAACGACGACAGCGTGCGCAGGGCGGAAAAATAAAGGCTGATAAAGGAAAAGGGGCCCGGACGGGCCCCTCTTTTACGTTTAGTCGGTGACGTAGGGCAGGAGAGCGATCTGACGGGCGCGCTTGATGGCCTCGGTCAGCTCGCGCTGGTGCATGGCGCAGGTGCCGGTAGTGCGGCGGGGCAGGATCTTGCTGCGCTCGGAGACGAACTTCCTGAGCTTAGCAGCGTCCTTATAGTCGATGTAAGCGACCTTGTCGACGCAGAACTGGCATACCTTCTTGCGCTTGCGGCCCTTATTCTTGTTATCGAACGCCAAGGTAATACCTCCAGTACAAAGTGATTTTTAAAAGTGTTTCGCTCGGCTTGCAGCCTGCAATCAGAACGGTAATTCGCCGTCGTCGCCGTCCAGCTCGCTGAACGCGCTGGGCGCGGGAGCGCTCGGCTGGCGCGAGCCCTGGCCGTTGGACTGGTAGCCGCCGCGGCTGTTATTGCCGCCGTAGCCTCCGCGGTCGCCGTAGCCGCCCTGGCCGTAGCCGCCGCGGTCCCCTCCGTAGGAGCGGTCGCCGTAGCTGTCGGAACGGCCGCCGTCGCCGTCGCGCTTCGCGCTCTCGCCGAAGTACACGTTATCGGCCACGACCTCGGCGCTGGTGCGCCTGTTGCCGTCCTTGTCCTGCCAGTCGCGCATCTGAAGGCGGCCGGAGACGACGATCATGCTTCCCTTATGGAAGTACTTGTTTACGAACTCGCCGGTGGAGCGCCACGCGACGACGTCGATGAAGTCCGTCTGCCTGTCCTCGCCGCGGCCGAAGTCCCGGTCGACGGCTATGCGGAAGCTGGCCACGGGTATCTGCGACTGCGTGTAGCGCAGCTCGGGATCGCGCGTAAGGCGGCCCATGAGGACGATGTGGTTGAGCATCCTCTCTCCTCCTTAATTACTCGGGGCGCTTGGTGATGAGGCTGCGGATGACACCGTCGGTGATGCCCATGAGACGGTCGAGCTCGGCGGGGAACTCGGGGCCGCTCGTGAACTTGACGAGCACGTAGTAGCCCTCGGTGAGATAGTTGATTTCGTAGGCGAGCTTGCGCTTGCCCATCTCCTCCATCTCATCAAGAGTGCCGTTCTGCTCGACAAGCGTCTTGAACCTCTCGACGATAGCAGCGGTCTCTTCCTCAGAGAGGTCGGGGCGGATGATATACATCACTTCGTACTTTTCGCTTGTTTTAGCCATTTGTGCACCTCCTTCTGGACATATGGCCCGCGTCCAAACACGGGCAAGGATAACCCGCCTTCCGGCAGGCCTATCAATTATACACGATTCCGGGGATTTGTCAAGGGCGAGTTATGCTCTGCCCTCTCGGGCCGTGGAACGGCTTGCATTTTGCTTGCGAAACGCAATCAAACGTGCTATACTGTACGCAAAGGAGGCGATACCATGGCCCGCACTTCAAACATCTTCGTGCGCGTGGAGCCGGAGGTAAAGGAACAGGCCGAGGAAATACTCGACGAGCTCGGCATACCGATGTCCAACGCCGTCGGAATGTTCCTGCGCCAGGTCGTGCTTCAGAGGGGCATCCCCTTTGATATAAAGCTGCCCTCGCACGCGCCGGCCGCCTTCGGCGCCGTCAGCCCCGCCGAGCGCGACGCCGAACTCGCAAAAGGCATAGACGACATCAAAGCCGGCCGCACCATCCCCGCCGACGAGCTCGCGGCCTCTCTTTTCCGAGACTACGGCGTATGACATGGTCTGTGGAATATACCCGCACGGCGGAGCGCGACCTGCGGGGAATACTGGACTACATCTCCATTGAGCTAGCCGAGCCCGTCACCGCCCGGCGGCTCGCGCGGCTTATCATCGGCGAAATAGCCAAGCTCAGCGAGATGCCGGAGCGGTTCCGCCTCTTCGATGAAGAGCCCTGGCGAAGCATGGGCCTGAGGCAGTTTGCCGTAAAGAATTACCTCGTGTTCTATATGCCCGTGGAAGCCCGCCGAACCGTCTACATCGTGAGAATCTTCTACGGCGGCAGGGATATAAGGAGGCAGCTCGAAGGCATCGAGCTCCCTTAACCACCCACGGCCAATGCCGCCCCCGGCGGCGAGGCCGGCTTCGCAGAATTTCGCGCCCTCAGGCGCGAAACAAATTCGCATCCTATCCAAATCG
>DVKN01000196.1 GCA_018716005.1 Candidatus Scatomorpha stercoravium | reverse complement strand
GCGTGTCAACCGCTAACTGTTCCCGACGGCATACGCAAAGACCTCCCGCCTCGGCTCGAGAGGCGGGAGGTCGCTTTCCACTTTATATTATGTATCAGTCCGTCATGTTCACGGCTGTGTCGTAGAGCTTTTCCACCTCCGCGCTCGGAGCCTTGCCCGCGGCGGTGGCCACGATTGCCGCGATAAGGCCTGCAAAGAAGCCGGGGATTATCTCGTACACGCCCGTGCCCTTCAGGAACACAAGCCACGCCACGTCTACAACAGCGCCGACCACGATACCTGCGACTGCGCCGCCGAAGGTGAACTTTCTCCAGAACAGCGACAGCAGGATTACCGGGCCGAAGGCCGCGCCGAACACACCCCAGGCGTTTTCGACAAGCCCCATTATCGTGCCGCTCTCCGGGTTCGCTGCGATGGCCAGAGCAATGAGCGATATCACAACGACCACTATGCGGCCCGCCCAAAGCATCTCTTTGTCGCCTGCGTTCTTCCTGAATACCGGCTTATACACGTCGCTCGCAAATGCTGAGGCCGAGGCCAGCAGCTGCGAGTCGCAGGTGCTCATCGCCGCCGCCAGGATTGCCGAGAGAAGTATGCCGCTCACCACTGCCGGGAAGATCGTCCGCACCATCGTGATGAACACCACCGACGAATCCTCGATCTCACCCAGGAACATACGTCCGATGAGGCCCGAGCCGACGGAGAAAATCAGGATGATGAAGGTCCAGCTGATGCCGATGACGCTCGACTTGCGCAGGTCCTTGTTCGACCTTATCGACATGAACCTTATTATAATGTGCGGCATACCGAAGTAACCGAGGCCCCAGCCCAGGCCGGACACTATGTCGCTCCAGCTCGTGAAGGCGTCCCAGTAGCCCTCCACCGCCGGGGCGCTTCCAGCCACAGCGCCGCCGCTCTTTACCAGCGTCAGCGCAAAGATGGGCGCAATAAGCAGCGCAGCCAGCATCAGCAGGCCCTGGAAAAAGTCCGTCCAGCACACCGCGTTGAAGCCGCCCAGGAAGGTATACGATATGATGATGAACGCCGACAGATACATCGCTGTCGTCTCGTTGATGCCTATGACCGTGCTGAACAGCGTGCCGCAGGCTTTGATGCTCGACGCCGCGTATATCGTATACGCCACAAGGAATATTATCGCGCAGATTATTTGCAGGAACTTGCTCTTGGACAGGAACCTGTTCGTCAGATACTGCGGTATCGTTATCGAATCGCCCGCCGCTATCGAAAATTTTCTGAGCCTGGGTGCCTCGAATATCCACGAGAGCGCATAGCCTATCGCAAGACCCACCGCTATCCATATCTGACCCATGCCCAGCGCATACACCGACGCGGGCAGGCCCATCAGCACCCACGCGCTCATATCCGACGCGCCCGCAGACAGCGCCGATACCCATGGACCCATCTGACGGCCGCCGAGGAAATAGTCCTTCTCATTGTTGTCCTTGCTCTTGGCAAAGAAGTATATGCCTATGCCGACCATGAACACAAAATAAATTACAAACACTACAAGCTCAGTTACGTTCATCCCTCTACCCCACACATGAAAAAAATTAATACATCCCATGAGCTTTACAAATGGATGCTTTTGAATTATAATCTTGCCGATTCAAAATGGCAAGAGCCGTGCCGGGCTTTTTGGCCCCGCGGAGGGCTTTTTTGAGCGCTTGCATTAATTTTCTTGATAAATTTTCATTTATACATGAAAGGAATTCATATAAATGCCGGTGAACAAGTATGAGGCCTTTCTGAAGGCGGCGGAACTGGGGAGCCTGACGCGTGCGGCTGTGGAGCTTGGGGTAACGCAGTCTGCGGTGTCGCACATGATAGGCGCGCTGGAGGAGGAGCTGGGCTTTTCATTATTAAAAAGGGGCCGCAGCGGGGCGAGGGCCACGGCCGAGGGCGAGCGGGTCCTGCCCGCGATACGCGGCATGCTCAACTCGCGAGAGCAGCTCGAGCAGACGGCGGCGGCCATCCGTGGGCTGGACTGTGGCACCGTGCGCATAGGCACCTTCACGAGCGTGGCCGTGCACTGGCTTCCCGGGATGATAAAGCGGTTCCAGGCCGATTACCCGAACGTCGAGCTGAAGCTCATGAACGGGGACTACCATGACGTGGAGCAGTGGCTCGCGGACGGCAGCTGCGATCTGGGCTTCATAGCCCTGCCGACGAAGCAGCGCGGAAAGGTCACCGCCCTGCTGGAGGACAGGCTGCTCGCCGTGGTACCTAAGGACCACCGGCTGGCCTCGCTGCCGAGGTTCCCGATAAAGGAAGTGGAGCACGAGCCCTTCATAAGCCTGCTCGAGACCTCTGACCACGACGCCCGGCGCGCGCTTGACGCCGCGGGCGTCACCCCCAATATACGGTATACCACAAAGGACGACTATGCTATAATTGCCATGGTGGAGCAGGGGCTGGGCGTCAGCATCATGCCCGAGCTGCTGCTCTCGGGCAGGAATGACAACGTCAGGATCATGGAACTCACGCCGCCCGCGAGCCGCGTTATCGGCCTGTGTCTGCCGGACGCGGACAGGGCCGGACCGGCGACGACAAGGTTCGCCCAGTGCGTCTCGGACTGGGTACGGGAACATTATGCGAGGATATGAAACGGCGTGTCGTGAATTAGCGTGCGAAATCTTTTGCAACCTTTTTCCTGATAAATTCATTTTAAGGCTTGAAATCGGGGCGTTGATGGCGTATACTGTGTTTGTCTTGAAATTTGTTGAAGTTTAAAATGCAATTTAAATGTCAAAGGGAGGAACTCAGAATGAGAAAGAGAATAGCTGCGCTGGTACTGTGCCTGGCACTGGTATTTGCGCTCGCCGCCTGCGGCGGTGAAAGCGGCGAGAAGCTCTCGTTCGGCACCGGCGGCGACTCCGGCACCTACTACGCCTTCGGCGGCGCCCTGGCCGGCTATGTCACCGAGAAGACCGACACTGCCGTCACCGCGATAACCTCCAGCGGCTCCCAGGCCAACATCGAGGACATCGCCTCGGGCGCCATCCAGCTCGGCTTCGTCCAGTCCGACGTCATGGACTACGCCTACAACGGCACTCGCCTCTTCGTCGACAAGGACACCGGCGAGTCCGCCCCTGTGACCAACTTCTCCACCGTCGCCGCACTCTACATGGAGCAGGTGCAGATTGTCACCCTCGACCCCAACATTAAGACCGTCGCCGACCTCGAGGGCAAGAACGTCTCCATCGGCGCCAACGGCTCCGGCGTGTACTTCAACGCGCTCGACATTCTCGGCGCTTACGACCTCACCGAGGAGGACATCACTCCGCAGTATCAGGACTTCGCCACCAGCGTCGACTCCCTGAAGGACGGCAAGATTGACGCGGCCTTCATCGTCTCCGGCGCCCCGACCACCGCGGTCGTCGACCTCGCCAGCGGCAACGACGTCTACCTCGTCAGCCTTGACGACGAGCACATCGACAAGCTTATCGCTTCCAGCCCGTACTACTCCAAGAACGTTATCGCCGCGGACGTCTACGGCACCCCCGAGGACTGCACCACCGTCGCCGTCGGCGCGGTTGTCATCGCCGGCAACGACGTGAGCGAGGACGCGGTCTACGACTTCGTCTCCACCGTCTTTGAGAACATCGGCGACCTCGGCCACGCCAAGCAGGACGAGCTCAGCCTCGAGTTCGCGAGCTCCGTCACCAACGTCCCCTATCATCCCGGCGCGGCCAAGTACTTCGCCGAGAAGGGCATCGAGGTTCCCACCGCCTGAGCGGCGGCTGCATAAGCTAAAATAAGCGTCAGTCCGCGGCGTCCAGCTGGGCGCCGCGGCTTTCGCCCGGGAGGTATATAATGTCTGACAAGAAGAAAAAGAAGACCGACGGGCTGTTCGACACGGAGGTGCTCGACACCGAGACTCCTGTCGAGCCCCACTACGAGCAGCCCCACGTAAAGGACTTCGACGGCGCGTCCTACGAGCCGGAGGAGGACAGGGCCGCGGATGCCGGCGCCGACGTCGGAACGATGGAGGACGTCGAGGCCGTCATGCGCAAGTATGACAAGGAGTCCAACACCCGCATCTGGGAGGGCAAGCCCAAGTTCGTGATAGACGCACTGATGGCCGCCTTCTCCCTCTACTGCATCTGGTCCACCCTCTTTTCCAACTGGGGCATCGAGAAGCGGCTCACCCTCTTCATGGGCTGCATGATAATCCTCGGCTTCATCACCTACCCCATCACCAAGAAGCACGTAAAGGTGAACTCCCTGCCCTGGTACGACATCGTCATCATGGTGCTCGGCGCGGGCGCGTTCCTGTACTACTGCTTCACTTACGACGCCTTTGTCATCGAGGTCAAGAGCGCGTCGAGCATGACCTCGTTCTACTCTATCGTCGGCCTCATCGGCGTCCTCTCCGTCGTGGAGCTCTGCCGCCGCTGTGTGGGCCTTCCGATTCTGTTCGTCGCCGGCGCGCTGGTCATATACACCTTCGTCTCCGGCATCAACTTCGACCGCTTTATCTACACGCTGTTTTACAGCGTCAACGGCATCCTCTCCACGCCGATAAACGTCTGCGCGAAGTTCATCGTCGTCTTCGTCATTTTCGGCTCCTTCCTTGAGAGGACGGGCATAGCGAACTTCTTCATCGAGTGCGCGAACTTTGTCGCGGGCTCCGCCTCCGGCGGCCCGGCCAAGGTCGCGGTCATCGCCTCCGCGCTCGAGGGCATGGCCTCCGGCAGCTCCGTCGCCAACACCGTCGGCTCCGGCTCCATCACCATCCCCATGATGAAGAAGACCGGCTATCGCGCCGAGTTCGCCGCGGCGGTCGAGGCCTCCGCCTCCACCGGCGGCCAGATAATGCCGCCCATCATGGGCGCGGCCGCCTTCCTGATGGCCGAGTTCCTCGGCGTCAGCTACGCCGAGGTCGCCACCCGCGCCATCCTGCCCGCCGTGCTGTACTTCCTCGGCATTTTCATCGCAGTCCACCTCGAGGCCAAGAGGAGCGGCCTGAAGGGCATCCCGCGCAGCGAGCTGCCCAAGTTCGGCGCGCTTATCAAGGACATCTACCTGCTCGCGCCCATCGTGGTGCTCGTGGTCATGGTCAGCACCAACACCAAGACCATCCAGTTCTCCGCGGCGATAAGCATCGTCGTTGCCATCGTGGCCAGCCTCTTCAAGAGCGAAACCCGCATCACCCCGCGCAAGTTCATGGACGCCCTCGCGGCCGGCGCGCGCGGCTCCATCACCGTCGCCGTCGCCTGCGCCGTGGCCGGCATCATCTCCGGCTGCATCAACGTCACCGGCCTCGGCATGACCCTCATCGGCACCGTTGTCCGCCTCTCCGGCGGCATCCCGATGATAGGCCTCATCCTGACCATGCTCTGCTGCATAGTCCTCGGCATGGGCGTGCCCACCACCGCGAACTACGTCATCATGGCCACCACCTGCGCGCCCATTCTCGAGCGCCTC
>DVKN01000195.1 GCA_018716005.1 Candidatus Scatomorpha stercoravium | reverse complement strand
GGCCGCGCTCCTCAACAAGGCAGACCGCGTCCGGCGTTATGCCGCAGCCCTCGAGCGCGGAGCGCATGACGGCGACCAGCGCGGCGTTGCTCTCATAGGCCGAGCCGCTGCCGCGCAGGAGTATGGCGCTGCCGGCCTTGAAGGCGAGGGAGGCGGCGTCCACTGTGACGTTGGGCCGGGCCTCGTAGATTATGCCGATGACGCCCATGGGCACGCGGACCTTTTTTATCAGAAGGCCGTTGGGCCGCGTCCACTCGCGCATGACCTCGCCGACGGGGTCGGGCAGCTCCGCCACCTGGCGCAGGCCGAGGGCCATATCGGCCACGCGCTTTTCGTTGAGCATTAGGCGGTCGAGCATATCCTCGCTCATGCCGTTCGCCCTCTCGCGGGCCATATCGGCCCCGTTCGCGGCGAGCACCTCGGCGCAGCGCGCCTCCAGCGCGTCCGCCATGGCGAGCAGGGCGGCGTTCTTCTCTTCCGTGGTCAGCTGTGCGACGGCGGCGGCTGCGGCCTTGGCCGCGGCGGCGCTCTCAAGCAGGGTCTTCATTCGCTTACCTCCTGTTCCATATGCGCGTAGTTGTCCTGATGTATAACCTCCGCCGGGCGGTCGGGATAGCGGGCGGCGGCCGCGGCCGACGTGAGGCCCATTATCTCCCGCAGCTCCGCGGCGGAATAGTTCACCGTACCCCGGCCCAGGCAGATGTCCGTGCCGGACTTATACACCTTCACCACGTCCCCGGCGGCGAAGTCCCCCTCCACGGCCCGCACGCCGGCGGGCAGGAGGCTGCGGCCCCGGGCGCACAGCGCCTCGGCCGCGCCGGAGTCTATGTACACGTTGCCGCGCGTTGGCGCGTAGAAGGCCATCCACTGCAAGCGGGTCTTCATCCCGCTGCCGGCCTTGAAATACGTCCCCCTCGCCGTGCCCTCGACGGCCTTCGCGAGCACGTCCGGCTCGCGCGAGGAGCATATCACCACCGCGACGCCCGCGCCGGAGGCGAGCTTCGCGCCCTCGAGCTTCGTGGCCATGCCGCCCGTGCCGTTCGCCGTGCCGGCGCCCGTCGCGAGGCGCTCGAGCTCCGGCGTCACCCGCTCCACATAGGGTATGCGCTCCGCGTCCGGCCTCGTGCGCGGGTCGGCGGTATAGAGCCCGTCCATGTCCGTGAGCAGGCAGAGGAGGTCGGCGTGCATCATGGCCGCCACCTGGGCGGAGAGCATATCGTTGTCGCCCAGCTTGAGCTCGGCGATAGATACCGTGTCGTTCTCGTTTATTATGGGCACCGCGCCGCGGCTGAGCAGCACCTCGAGGGCGGAGAAGGCGTTGTGGTAGCGGCGGCGGTCGGAGAAGTCCGCGCGCGTGAGCAGTATCTGCGCCGCGACGTAGCCGTGCTCCGAGAGGCAGCGGGCGTATTCCTCCATCAGGAGGCCCTGGCCCACGGCGGCGCTCGCCTGCTTGGCGGGGACGGACACCGGCCTCTCGCGGTAGCCCAGGAGCGAATACCCCGCCGCAATGGCCGCGCTGGTCACCATTATCACCTGATGCCCCGCGTCGCGCAGCCGCGCGACCTGGGCCGTGAGCGCCCGGAGCCGGGCGATATCCAGCCTGCCGCTCTTCTCCGTGAGGGAGCTGGTGCCGATTTTTACGACGATAGTCTTCCTAGCCATGCAAAAGCCTCCGCGTGGAACGTTGATTAAATATTATATCATACGTTTTCCCAATAGAAAAGTCTAAAAGCGTATGTTATAATTCTCACGGGAGGCGAGAGCATGAAAAAGCGCATTCTCTTCATAGCGACGGGCGGCACGATAGCGAGCGAGGTCACCGCCCTGGGGCTCAGGCCGGGCGTCGGCGCGGAGGCGCTGCTCCGGGCCGTGCCGGGCATACGCTCGCTCTGCGACGTGGAGAGCGTGCAGCTCTACGACCTGGACTCCACGGACATCGGCCCCGAGCAGTGGCTGGGCATGGCGCGCGTCATACGCGAAAATTACGACAGCTTCGACGGCTTCGTCCTCAGCCACGGCACCGACACCATGGCCTACACCGCCGCGGCGCTCAGCTACCTCATCCAGGGCGGCGCGAAGCCCGTCGTCCTCACCGGCGCGCAGAAGCCCATAGGCTTCGACACCACGGATTCCCGCGTGAACCTGCTCGACAGCTTCATCTGCGCCTGCCGGGAGGAGATGCACGGCGTCATGATAGTCTTCAACGGCCGCGTAATCCTCGGCACGAGGGCCCGCAAGACGCACTCGAAGAGCTTCGACGCCTTCTCGTCCATAAACTACCCCCACATAGCCGACGTGCGCGACGGGCGCGTCACGCAGTACATAGTCCCCGCCTTCGGCGGCGAGCCGCGCTTCTATACGGAGCTGAACCGGCGCGTGCGGCTCATGAAGCTCATCCCCGGCGCGGATACGGAGGAGCTCGAGTGGCTGCTCTCCCGCTCGGACGCGCTCGTAATAGAGAGCTTCGGCGTCGGCGGGCTCCCGAGGGAGATGCACGAGTGCGTCCACGCCGCCGCCCGGGAGGGCAAGCTCATAGTCATGACCACCCAGGTGCAGAACGAGGGCAGCGACCTCGCCGTCTACGGCACCGGCCGCCCCCTGAGCGAGGACCCGCTCATACTCGAGGCCTACGACATGACCACCGAGGCCGCCGTGACAAAGCTCATGTGGCTCCTCCCCATAGCCCCCGAGCAGCGCTCCGCCGCCGCGCTCTTCTATACCCCCGTAAATAAGGACATCCTCAACCGCGCCCCCCTGCTGGATGAGGCCCCTGGGGTGAAATAGCCTAAAAAGGGGCAAAAGCCCCGCCGCGCAAAACCGGACACGTGACCTTAATCCACTTAATTTACTTAATTTTTCGGAATGCAAGTGAAAAACGGGGGCCGCAAAGGGCAAGGCGCGCGGAAAAAAATTTTGAGTTTTCTGTTGACAGTTGCGTATATATATGTTATAATATATATTGGGGAGGTATATTGTCTGCTCACAACGAGGCTTTATATGCCTTCGCATACTTGAGGATGCGTCACGCTCCCACCCCTGTAGGGGGCGGCGTCCCCGGTGCGCCATTGCGTTGCCATTCGCGACGGCGATGTCTGGTTGCTGAACGGTGGGTTTACCGCCCACCCGTAGGGGGCGGCGTCCTCGACGCCCCTTCCGTGGGACGACGGGAAACGTTGGTATTATCCTGCCCACCTCGCCAACATATCGTGTGTGACGATGCGCTCGGCGGCATATATTTCGCACCCGTCCCAATCGGGTTGTAGGGGCGGGCGTCCCCGCCCGCCCTTGCGTGCCGGTCTGCGAAAACGTGGGTTATATCAACCACCCATCCTCACCGCCGTTTCTCGCCTCACGGCGAGAGGGAGGGTGAGGACACCCTCCCCTACATCCGTTATTTATACCTTGTACGATGTCCTACGGAAGGGGCGTCGAGGACGCCGCCCCCTACGGTTGGGTGGGGGACGGACGTTGCGGAATAGTGGTAGAGTGTATAGAAACCGGTATGTATATGTACGTTTCCGCAACGTTTACAGCGTAGAAGTGAGGAAGGGCACACTCCCTTCTGTAACGTACGATACGCTGTACGCCCCTATAGCGCCCCTTCGGAAGGGGAGCTGGCGCGCAGCGCCTGAGGGGTCGAACGTCGCCGCTAGCGGCATCGTCGGCTCATCTTAAAATATAGGTGGTCGCGAATGGCAACCCGCGGGTCGTCGAGGACGCCGACCCCTACGGTTGGGTGGGGAACGGACGTTGCGGCAGCCGTCTTCCCACCCCCCGATTTTTCACTTGCATTCCGAAAAATTAAGTAAATTAAGTAGATTAAGGTCACGTGTCCGGTTTTGCTTGGGCGTCCTTGTCCCTTCATCATGCTTCCACCCTATACGTAGAACAAGCCGCCCAGTTTCGTTACCGGGCGGCTTGCGTTATCTAACTGCCAACGCAAAGACTCGCATTGTCGCTAGGCACAGCCTAGCGAAAGGCCCGCCGGGGGTTCCCGACGGGCCTTTCACTGCGCAGAGCTCAGTTCATGGCGTTGAGCTTCTGGGCCATGGCGCTCTTCTTATGAGCCGCGTTGTTCTTGTGGAGCAGTCCCTTGGCCGCGGCGCGGTCGACGGACTTGACAGCAACTTTATAGGTGCCGGCAGCTGCCTCCTTGTTGCCCTCGGCTACTGCCGCGTCAAACTTCTTCATGACGGTCTTGAGCGCGGTCTTCTGCGCGCGGTTGCGGGCGTTCTCGACTTTGCTCTTGGCGTCACGCTTCATAGCGGACTTTATGTTGGGCATATTCTCCTTGCCACCTCCTCCTATAAATTTGCGTGAGCCGTAAACCCACGGACTGTTATTTTACCATCCGTGAAGCCAAAAAGCAAGCACTTTTTCGCATTTTGAGCCTCTCTTTTGCATATCGCGGCTCAGCCTACCAAGACTATACCGTATCTGGTATACGAAAGGCGCTGAGACACAATGACTGCTAATTTCCGCACCGACCTCGCCGCCGAAATGCGCGAGCGCAGCGGCGCCGGCGAGCTCCGCGGCGTGACCGCGAGGGAATGGGAGCGCGGCGGCTATCAAATCACGCGGGTGGATATCCTCGACGACGAGGGCTCCAAAAAGTTATGTAAACCTATCGGCTCCTACATCACCCTCTCCTCCGCCGCGCTGGCGGAGCGGCGGCCGGAGGCCTTCAACGACGGCGCCGAGGCGCTCGCGGAGCTCATACGCGGCCTTCTGCCCGAGCCCGGCGGCCTCACCCTCGCCGCCGGGCTCGGCAACGCCGCCATGACGCCGGACGCGGTGGGGCCGCTGGCGATGGAATACGTCCTCGCCACGCGGCATCTGAAGTCCGCCGCGCCCGAGGCGGTGCAGGGGCTCTCCCCCGTCTGTATCGCCCGTCCCGGCGTCCTCGGCTCGACCGGCATCGAGAGCGCCGAGCTCCTCGCCTCGCTCGTCAGGCTCACAAAGCCGGCGCAGCTCGTCGTCGTCGACGCGCTGGCCGCGGCCTCCCTCGACCGCCTCTGCTCGACGGTGCAGCTCAGCGACGCGGGCATAGTCCCCGGCTCCGGCGTGGGCAACGACCGCGCCGCGATTTCGAGAGACACCCTCGGCGTCCCCGTGCTGGCCCTGGGCGTCCCGACCGTCGTGGACGCCGCCAGCTTCTCGGACGAGGAGGCGGCGCGGGGGATGTTCGTGACGCCGCGCGACATCGACGCCTCCGTCCGTTCGCTCGCGAAGCTC
>DVKN01000194.1 GCA_018716005.1 Candidatus Scatomorpha stercoravium | reverse complement strand
CCGAAGGCGGCATCGCTGGGGGGCCTCGCCGGCTTTGGCCGGCATCGGCTGGCGTATTGCCGGGGCGGGGGATTTGTGGTATAATTTCTATTTAGAGATTTGCACTCCCGAGGTGGATTTTATGCGTAGATACATAAAAAGGGCCGCGGCGCTGCTGCTGGCGGCTGTGACGGCGCTTTCGCTCGCGGGCTGCGGCGAGGACGAGAGGCACGACGCGCAGATTTTCTCCATGGACACGGTCATGGGCCTCACGGCCTACGGGGAGAACGGCGAGGCCGGGCTTGCGGCGGCGCAGAACGTCATAAACGCGCTCGACGCCATGCTGGACCCCGAGATTGAGGGCTCCAAGACCTGGAGCATAAACCACGCCGGCTCGGCCGGGACGCTGGTTACGGGGCAGGTGGCCGAGATGCTCTCGACGGCGGGCACGGTATATACGCGCTCGGGCGGGGCGCTCGACCTCACGGTCTATCCGCTGGTCAAGGCCTGGGGCTTCATCGACGGCGCCTACCGCGTGCCGAGCGACGCGGAGATTACGAGCCTTCTCAAGAACGTCGGCTTCGACAAGCTCACGATGAGCGCGATGAGCGACTCCGACAGCTATCTCGTGACGCTGCCGGACGGCGCGGAGCTGTCCTTCGCCAGCGTTGCAAAGGGCTGCGCCGCCAAATACGCCGCTCAGGCCATGGCCGCGGAGGGCGTCGAGAGCGCCATCATCTCCCTGGGCGGGAACGTCCAGACCCTGGGCACGAAGCCCGACGGCACGGACTGGGCCATAGCCGTGCAGGACCCCGAGGACAGCAACTCCTACGCGGGCGTCCTCAGCGTGGGCGAGGCCGCGGTCGTCACCTCCGGCGGCTATCAGCGCTACTTCACCGCCGCCGACGGGACCGTATACCAGCACATAATAGACCCGGACACCGGCCGACCGGCGGAGAGCGACCTCCTGTCCGTCACGATAATCTGCTCCGACGGCACCCTCGCCGACGCTTTGAGCACCGCGCTCTACACCCTGGGCGAGAGCGGGGCCGTGAATTACTACGAGACCTGGGGCGGCTTCGACATGGTGCTCATCACCGCGGACGGGCGCATAGTCGTCTCCGCCGGCGTGCGCGACAGCTTCGAGGTGAGCGGCGGCCGCAGCGTGGAATACGTCCGCCGGGACGAAGAGTAGAGGTTGACCCCTCAGTCAGCTGCGCTGACAGCTCCCCTTGCTAAGGGGAGCTATGGCTGACCCCGGAGCGGCGGGAAAGGAAGTGTGCTTTGGAGCTTACGAGCAGCGTACAATATCTCAAGGGCATAGGCGAGGCCAAGGCCAGGGCGCTCGCCAGGCTCGGCGTGCGCGACGCTGAGGGGCTCCTGAACTTTTTCCCGCGGGCGTATGAGGACCGCAGCCGCTTTTCGACGATTGCGCGGCTCACGGAGGGCGAGAGCGTCTCGGTGCGGGCCATGATTGTCACGGAGCCGGAGTTCAGCTTCGTCCGCCGCGGCATGGAGCTGCTGCGCTTCCGCATATCGGACTCGACGGGGACGATGCTCGTGACCTATTTCAACCAGAGCTGGCTGCGCAGGAGGCTCAGGCGCGGGGAGAGCTATACCTTCTTCGGCCGCGTCCAGCTTGTGGGGCGCACTTTCGCCTTTACGAACCCGGCCTTCGACCCGGAGGGGGAGGAGGGGCGGCAGACGGGCCGCATCCTGCCCGTATACCGGCTGACGAGCGGCATAGGCCAGCGCGACATATCCGCCGCCGTGCGCCAGGCGCTTGACGGCTGCGGCATGGCGGTGACGGACGGCGTCCCGGAGGCCGTGGCGGCCTCGCGCTCGCTGTGCACGACGCGCTACGCCTATGAGAACATACACTTCCCGGCGGATGCGCGCGCCCTAGCCCTCGCGCGGGGGCGGCTGGTATTCGCGGAGCTCTTCACGCTCGTCTGTGCCATGGGCCTGCTGCGCGGAGAGCGGGGGGATAAGCCCGGGCTGCGCTTCGCCCCGGCGGATTTCGGCGAATTCATGCGCAGCCTGCCCTTCGCTCCCACTTCGGCGCAGCTGCGGGCCGTGGAGGAGTGCGCCGCGGACATGGCCTCGGGCCGGGCGATGAACCGGCTCATCCAGGGCGACGTCGGCTCCGGCAAGACCCTCTGCGCCGCCGCGCTCATCTGGTACGCGGCGAAAAACGGCTGCCAGAGCGCCTTCATGGCCCCGACCGAGCTCCTGTGCGAGCAGCATTTCGCGACGCTCTCGGGCTTCCTCGAGCCCTTCGGGATACGCACCGTGAAGCTGACGGGCTCCATGGGCGCGAAGGCGAAGCGCGAGACGCTCACCGCCCTCGCCTCGGGGGAGGCGCAGCTCGCCGTCGGCACCCATGCGCTCATAAGCGAGGGCGTGGAGTTCGCGAGGCTCGGCCTCGTCGTCACGGACGAGCAGCACCGCTTCGGCGTCGCGCAGCGCGGCGCGCTCGCGGATAAGGGCGAGAGGGCCCACGTCCTCGTAATGAGCGCGACGCCCATACCGCGCACCCTCGCGCTCATAATCTACGGCGACCTCGACGTCTCGGTGATAGACGAGCTGCCGCCCGGCCGCCAGAGGGTGGACACCTTCGCGGTCACGACCCGGTACAGGCAGAGGCTCAACGCCTTTATCGAGCGCCTCGCCGGCGAGGGGAGGCAGACCTTCGTCGTCTGCCCGGCCATAGAGGCGGACGCGGAGTCGCCGGCCGGGCTCGTGAGCGCCGAGGAGCACGCCCGCGAGCTCGCGCGGGCCCTGCCGCGGCTGAGGGTCGAGTGCGTCCACGGCCGCATGAAGGCGAAGGAGCGCGACGCCGTCATGGCCCGCTTCGTGAGCGGGGAGGCGGATGTGCTCGTGTCCACGACCGTCATAGAGGTCGGCGTGGACGTCCCGAACGCGGCGCTGATGATAGTCGAGAACGCCGAGCGCTTCGGGCTCAGCCAGCTGCATCAGCTGCGCGGCCGCGTCGGGCGCGGGAGCCACAAGAGCTGGTGCGTGCTCGTCTCCGACGCCGCAAACGAGGATTCGCGCTCCCGCCTCGCGGTCATGACGCGCACGTACAACGGCTTCGAGATAGCCGAAGAGGACCTGCGCCTGCGCGGGCCCGGCGACTTCTTCGGCGCAAGGCAGCACGGTCTCCCGGAGCTGCATATCGCAGACCTCGGCGCCGATATGGACGTGCTCGCCGCCGCGCGAGACTCCGCCGCCGAAGTCCTCGCCGCCGACCCGGAGCTGAAAAAGCCCGAAAACCTCCCCGCCCGCACCGCCGCCGAAAAACTCCTCTCCGCCACCCACAACCGCCTCTCCTGACGGCGGCGGCGGGCTGTGCCCGCAGACAATGCGAGACTTCGCGTTGGGCGGTGGAATAACGTTAGCCGCCCGGTAACCCGCCGGGCGGCTTTTCTGCGCATAGGTAGGATATGCGCAAGCGTATAGCGCCCCTTCGGAAGGGGAGCTGCCGCCGCAGGCGGCTGAGGGGTCGAACGTTGCCTCTTGCTTCATCGCCGGCTCCGCTTGAAATATACGTGGCTGCGAATGGCAGCCCAAGGGTCGTCGGGGACGCCGACCCCTACGGTTGGGTGCGTGACGGACGTTCCGGCAGCCATCCATCCTCGCCGCCGATTCTCGCCGTCCCGGCGAGAGGGAGGGCGGGGACGCCCTCCCCTACATCACGCTTACACCCCATAACGCAGAACAAGCCGCCCGGTTTCGTTACCGAGCGGCTTGGTTCGTCTATAGCTTACGTCCGTAACGCATTGTCCGCGGCGACACGCCGCCGGTGGAGTTCTTCGGTGGCCATGAACCAGAGTTCGGTGGAATCGCGGTCGGGGTAGAACTCGGTGAATTCGCCGTCGACGAAGGTGTAGAAGCGGCTGACGTCGGTGCACATGCCGTAGGTGGGGAGCTGGCGGATGGGGATATCGAAGCTCCAGGGCCGGCCGAGGCGCGTGCCGGTGAAGTGGAGGCCTTCGGCGTTGAGGCGGAGCGTGCCGTCGCCGGCAATCTCGCTCGTGGCCTGCTTCTTGAGGTACCGGTCGGGCGGGAGTATGCCTATCCTGACGTGCTCCGTGAGCTCATAGCCGGGCTCGCTGACGAGCTTGCGCACGGCCTCGCGCTGCATATCGAACCAGACGCGCGGCGTCTCCGGCAGGCGGCTCGTCCCGTCCGGGATGAGGTCGTAGTACTCGTTGAGGTGCCCGGAGCAGCCGCACTTGCGGCAGCGTATCGTGTCGCCCGAGCTCTCCGTCGTCAGCATGGAGCCGCACTGGGGGCACCAGAAGAGCAGCTGGTGCATATTCTCCGCCATGCGCCCCTTGCCCGAGAACTTCACGCGCGCGGTCTTGTTCCAGGCGTAGTCGTCGTGATAGAGCTTCACGTCCAGCTCGCGCTGAATCTCGTCGGCGCTCATCTCGCGGAGCTGCTCGGGCGTGAAGAGCACGCCCGCCTCCACGTCCACGCGGCCTATGCGGTCCGTGAGGTTGTACTTCGGCGCGGTCAGGTAGCCGCCGGCAATCTTGGTGTACAGCACCGGGACGCCGAGGTTCTTCAGCAGATGCCCGCTGCCCCTCGCGCAGGGCTGGTTCGCGCCGGATATCGAGCTCATGCCCTCCGGCAGCAGTATTATGCGCCCGCCCGCGCGTATGACCCGGATAATCTGCCGTATCGAGTACGGCTGGCTCACGAAGTTCTTCTTCGGTATAACCTGCGCCGCGCGCAGTATGAAGGCCAGATGGCTGCGGAAGAACTCGTTCCAGCCCACGACAAAGTTGAAGCTGTCCGGCAGGAAGGCCGGGGCCGTGAACACATAGTCCATGCGCGAGGCATGGTTCGACACGACGACATAGCTCTGCCCGCGGTAGGCGGAGACGTCGTCCTTATAGCTGAAGTGTACGTTATATTTCTTTACCAGCGCGCCCTTCACGACCACGTTCGCAAGGAAGCCGAAAAAGGCCCTGTTTACCGGGTGCAGCTTCCGCTTCTCGAGCTTCTGCTGTAAGGTGAGTTCCGGCATTTTCATCCCTCCCGTCGGCTTTACATTATAATAGACGCTGCCTGAAATAGCAAGTACCAGCTGCCTCGGATATTATAGACGTCTCGTACGTTTTGTGCAACAACTTGAATGTACCGTGTAGAATACGCAACTTTTTTGTACTTGTTGCTTGATTTTCGCTGCGGCTTCGTGTAAAATATAACTTGCAGCCCGGGCCAAGGCGCGGAGCAAAGCGATAGGAGTGATTGCTTGATGGAGAACTACTTCTGGATAGGCGTTGTGGGCGCGTTATGCGCGCTGCTGTTTGCTTACTCCCGGGCGCGCCGGGTGTTCAGCTTTTCCGAGGGCACGCCGCTCATGCAGAAGATTGCCGCCGCGATACGCAAGGGCGCGAACGCCTACCTTAAGCGGCAGTACAAGACGGTCGCGGTGATATTCGTGATTATCGCCGCGGTGCTGGCCGTGCTGGCCTATGTGCCCTGGATAAACGGGGAGGGGCTTGTGAACAAGTTCGTGCCCTTCGCCTTCCTTACGGGCGGCTTCTACTCCTGCATGGCCGGCTTCGTCGGCATGAGGATAGCCACGGCGGCGAACGCGCGCACGGCCAACGCGGCGAGCGAGAGCCTGAACCGCGGGCTGCGCGTCGCGATATCCTCCGGCTCGGTCATGGGCTTCACGGTTGTCGGCCTCGGCATACTGGACGTCTCGCTCTGGTTCCTCATACTCCAGTACGGCTTCAAATGCGACGCGGACACGATAGCGAATACGATGGTCATGTTCGGCATGGGCGCGAGCTGCGCCGCGCTCTTCGCCCGAGTGGGCGGCGGCATATTCACGAAGGCCGCGGACGTCGGCGCGGACCTCGTCGGCAAGGTCGAGGCGGGCATACCCGAGGACGACCCGCGCAACCCGGCTACGATAGCCGATAACGTCGGCGACAACGTGGGCGACGTCGCCGGCATGGGCGCGGACCTCTACGAGAGCTACGTCGGCTCCATTCTCGCCACCTTCGCGATAGGCGCCAGCGCGGGCTACGGCTGGAACGGTATGTTCCTCCCGCTCGCGATAGCGGTCGTGGGCGTAATCTGCTCGCTTATCGGCTCCTTCATGATAAAGACCGGCGAGAAGGCCAGCCAGCGCGAGCTTTTGAAGAGTATGCGCACGGGCACGTATTTCGCCGCCGCGCTCTGCGCCGTGCTCTGCGTCCCGCTCACCTGGTACGTCATGAAGGACGTGGAGGGCGCGAGCTGGGTCGGCATACTCATAAGCATCTTCTGCGGCCTCGCGGCCGGCTGCGCCATAGGCTACGTCACGGAGTACTACACCTCCGACACCTATAAGCCCACGCAGAACCTCGCCGGGGCCACCGAGACCGGCGCCGCTACGACGATAATAGGCGGCATATCCCTCGGCATGATAAGCACCGCCGCGCCCATCCTGATAGTCGGCGTCGCGGTCATCGTGAGCTTCCTCGCCGCGGGCGGCACGCTTACCACGGCGAGCGCGGACTATGAGAACCTCTTCAACAACGGCCTCTACGGCATCGGAATCTCCGCCATCGGCATGCTCGCCACGCTGGGCATCACCCTCGCCACGGACGCCTACGGCCCCGTCGCGGACAACGCGGGCGGCATCGCGGAGATGAGCGGCCTCGGCGAGGAGGTGCGCGAGCGCACGGACGCGCTCGATTCCCTCGGCAACACCACCGCCGCCACCGGCAAGGGCTTCGCGATAGGCTCCGCCGCGCTCACGGCCCTCGCGCTGCTCGTGAGCTACGTCGAGGTGGGCGAGAAGGCCCTCGGCGGGCCGATGGACCTCTCGGTTACGAACCCCGCCGTCCTCGTCGGGCTCTTTATCGGCACGATGCTCGTCTTTATCTTCGGCGCGCTCACGATGAGCGCCGTGCAGAAGGCGGCGCAGCACATAGTCGTCGAGGTGCGCCGCCAGTTCCGCGAGATTGCGGGCATCATGGAGGGCGAGACGGAGCCGGATTACGAGAGCTGCGTCGACCTGTGCACCACCGGCGCGCTGCGGGCCATGGTCGTGCCCGCCCTGCTCGCGGTCATAGTCCCCATCGGCACCGGGCTCGTCCTCGGCGTCGAGGGCGTCGTGGGCCTCCTCGCCGGCACCACCACCTGCGGCTTCGGCATGGCCGTGTTCATGTCCAACTCCGGCGGCGCCTGGGATAACGCCAAGAAATACATAGAATCCGGCCACCACGGCGGCAAGGGCAGCGAGTGCCACAAGGCCGGCGTCATAGGCGACACCGTAGGCGACCCCTTCAAAGATACCTCCGGCCCCAGCCTCAACATACTCATAAAGCTCTGCTCCACAGTGTCCATAGTCTTCTCCGCCGTCATAGCCAACGTCCACCTCTTCTAGCCGGCGGGCTGTGCCCGCTGACAATGCGTTACGTACGTAAGCTATAGACGAAAGAAGCCGCTCGGTAACTATACCGGGCGGCTTTGTCCTGCGTAATGAGGCGCGCAAATAATAGCTCCCCTTGCAAAGGGGAGCTGGCGCGCAGCGCCTGAGGGGTCGAACGTCGCCGCTAGCAGCATCGTCGGCTCCGCTTGAATATACGTGGCCGCAAATGGCAGCCCGCGGGGCGTCGGGGACGCCGCCCCTTACGGGGTGGGTGCGTGACGGACGTCTCCGCAGCAACCCATCCCCGCCGCCATTTCTCGCCTTGCGGCGAGAGGGAGGGTGGGGACACCCT
>DVKN01000193.1 GCA_018716005.1 Candidatus Scatomorpha stercoravium | reverse complement strand
CTGAACGCCGCCCGCTGCGCAGTGCTGTACTGCCTAACCGCCTGGTCGCTGAAGAAACGGCTGAACCTGGCATAAACCTTTTCTGAGGGGCGCTTTCTTTTGTCTTGCCAAAAGAAAGCGTCCCTCAGACTCCCCGAAAGGAAAAACGCTTTGTCGCGTCTATCCAACGTGGTACCCGTCCTCGCCGGCTGCGATGTGCCGGCTTTGGACTGGCGACGTGGTCGGAGATGCCGCAACCCAGAGCCTCCCCTGTAAGGGGAGGTGGGCCCGAAGGGCTCGGAGGGGTCCGCCCGAAGGGCGGCGGGCTGGTTTATAGACCACCGCCCATAGCTCCCCTTGATAAGGGGAGCTGGCGCGCAGCGCCTGAGGGCTCAACCGCTAAAAACAACGTCCGGGAATTCATCGAATTCCCGGACGTTTTATCTATCCGATCTTCGCGCCCGCCATCCCTTCTTCGGGGCGCTTTTACATGAATTTAACATAGTTTTGATGTAAATGCGTGGCATAACGGCGGAGGCGCTGGTATAATAATTATGTATGTCGACAGAGAGAGGGATAGAATTGTACAGCGTAATAGACATTGGCTCCAACACCATCCGTCTCGCCGTTTACCGGGTGGACGGCGAGGGCATCACGCCCATACTGAACAACAAGTACACCGCCGGCCTGGCTGCCTATGTGGGCAAGGACGGCAGCATGGCTCCAGAGGGTATAGAACGCCTGGTTGACGTGATGGGCAAGTTCCGCGCCGCGCTCGACCTGCTGCCGGACTGCAGGTGCTTCCCCTTCGCCACCGCCTCGCTGCGCAACATCACCAACCGCGACGAGGTCGTCGAGCGGGTGCGCGAGGCGACGGGCTTCGAGATACGTGTGCTCTCCGGCTATGAGGAGGCCATGCTCGACTACCGCGGCGCGGTGCGTTCCCTTCCCGGGGAGCAGGGGCTGCTGGTGGACGTCGGCGGCGGCAGCACGGAGCTGGTCTTTTTCAAGGCCGGGCGGGCCGCGGCGGCCCGCAGCGTGCCCCTGGGCTCGCTGAGCCTGTTCAACAGGTGCGTCTCCGGCATCATCCCCACGGCCGGCGAGCTCTCCGCCATGAAGAACGAGGCCCGCAGGGCCCTGGCCGCGGCCTTCCCGGACGCGCAGGGCTTCTCGGCCCAGCCCATGTGCGGCGTGGGCGGCACGGCCCGCGGCGCGCTGGCCCTGTACCGGGGCATGGAGGGCGAGCCGGGCCCGGAGGGATATGAGACGCAGTTCTTCTCCCGCGTGCTGCGCCAGGCCCAGGACAGTCCCAAAAAGCTGACCCGGCGCATCCTTAAGCTGGCCCCCGAACGCATCCATACCATGCTGCCCGGCATCGCGCTGCTCAGCGCGGCGGCGGAGCTGTACGGCTCCCGCACCGTAGTGACCAGCCCCTACGGCGTGCGCGAGGGCTATCTCATCAGCGTGCTCGAGAGCAGGGGGGTCAGGGTATGAGCCATATCTACACGCAGAACCGCGAGCTGAGCTGGCTCGCCTTCAACCGCCGCGTCCTCGCCGAGGCCGCCGACGACGCCGTGCCGCTCCTGGAGCGGCTCAAGTTTGCCAGCATATTTACCAGCAACCTGGACGAATTCTTCATGATACGCGTGGGGAGCCTCTTCGACCTCATGGGCGTGGATCCGGAGCGGCGGGATTCCCGCTCCGGCATGACCCCGGCCGAGCAGCTGGAGGCCATCTACTCCGCCGTGCGCCCGCTCTACCGGGAGAGGGAGGCGGTCTGCCTGGGGCTGGAGCGGCTGCTGCGGCGCTATAATATCTGCCGCCTGGACTGGGGCGAGCTCACGGACAAGGAGCGCAAGTTCTGCCAGCGCTATTTCAAGAGCGAGGTGGAGCCCGTGCTCTCCCCGCAGATTGTGGACACCCACCATCCCTTCCCGCATCTGAAGAACAACGTGCTCCACGTCGGAGCCTGGGTGAAGCACCGCTCGCGGGACGTCTTCGGGGTGATACCCCTGCCCGACGCGCTGCCCGACGTGATCTTCCTGCCGGGCGGGGAGGGCCTGCGCTATATCCACACGGAGGAGCTGCTGCTCCACCGCTGCGAGGAGGTCTTCACCGGCTACGAGGTGAAGGCGAAGTGCGTCTTCCGCGTCACCCGCAACGCGGACATCAACCCCGAGGATGAGGCCTTCGACCTGGACGAGAGCGAGGACTTCCGCAAGAAGATGCGCAAGATGCTGCGGGCGCGCACGCGCCTGGCGCCCGTCCGCCTGGAGCTCTCGGAGCGCATAGGCGGCGACTTCCTCGACTACCTCAAAAAGCGCCTGCCGGTATCGGAGGAGCAGGTGTTCTATACCAGCGCCCCGCTCAGGCTGGGCTACGCCTTCTCCCTGGCCGCGAGGCTCCCGGAGGAGCTGCGCCGCTCGCTCACCTACGCGGATTTCAAGCCCTGCCGCACGGAGGGCATCCGCCCCGACGAGAGCATGATAAAGCAGGCCGGCCGCGGCGACCGCCTGCTCAGCTTCCCCTTCGAGAGCATGGGCCCTTTCCTGCGCCTCCTGAAGGAGGCCGCCGCCGACCCGGACGTCATCTCGATAAAGATAACCATCTACCGACTCGCCAGCCGGGCCAAGCTGGTAGAGTACCTCTGCTCCGCCGCCGAAAACGGCAAGGACGTCACGGTGTTTATCGAGCTGCGGGCCCGATTTGACGAGCAGAACAACATCGACTGGTCCGAGCGGCTGGAGGACGCCGGCTGCACGGTGTTCTACGGCTTTGAGAACTACAAGATACACTCCAAGATATGCCTCATCACCCGCCGCGAGCGCGGCCAGATAAAGTATATCACCCAGGTCGGCACCGGCAACTACAACGAGAAGACCGCCGCGCAGTACACGGACGTCTCGCTCATCACCGCAGACACGGGCATAGGCCAGGACGCGGTGGAGTTCTTCAAGAATATGTCGATAGGCGAGCTGTACGGCGAGTACAGGCACCTGCTGGTCGCGCCCTGCTCCCTCAAGCAGACCATCATGAAGCTCATGGACGGCGAGATAGCCAAGGGCCCGCGCGGGCGCATGAAGTTCAAGATAAATTCCCTCACCGATATAGACATCATCGAGAAGCTGCGCGAGGCCAGCCGGGCCGGGGTGCGCATAGACATGGTGGTGCGCGGCATATGCTGCCTGCTGCCAGGCATAGCCGGGGAGACGGACAACATCCGCGTGGTCAGCATCGTGGGCCGCTACCTGGAGCATTCGCGCATATATATCTTCGGCGAGGGCGAGAGCGAGCGGATGTACATCTCCAGCGCCGACTTCATGACCCGCAACACCCAGCGCCGGGTGGAGACGGCCTGCCCCATTTACGACGCCACCGTGCGAGAAAAGCTGCACGGCATCATGGACCTCTGCCTCGCGGACAACGTCAAGGCCCGCGAGCTCCGGCCCGACGGCAGCTACGTCCACGCCCGCGGAGGCGCGGAGCGCGTTGACGCCCAGCAGGCCCAAATGGACAGGGCCCTGGCCGCCGAGGCCCGGCCGCTGCCCGAGCCCGCGCGCCGGGGAGTGGCGGAGAAGCTGATGAAGCTTTTCTCCGGCAGATGAAAAAATAAGGCCCGCGAGGCCCTCCGGATTTGTCGGAGGGCCCCGCGGGATTTTTTTACGCGCGGCGCTTATCTCAGCAGCGTATTTTCTCCGTCTACGGGGGCGTCCTTGTCGCCGAGGGAGAAGTAGGCGTCGAGGACGTCCTTGGCGATATTGGTGAGGGCCGCGCCGGAGCCGCCGCGGGCGACTACTATGGCGACGGCGATCTCGGGGTCGTCGTAGGGGGCGTAGCACATGAAGACGGCGTTGTTCGTGATGCCCTCGCCGAGCTGGCTGGTGCCGGTCTTGGCGGCGACGCCGATGTACTCGCCGTTGTAGGAGTAGTTGTTGAAGGCGCTGTAGACCACGTTCGAGGCGCTGTTGACGTCGTGGGCGAGCAGGTACATGCCCTGCTGCACGGCGGCAAAGTTGTAGTCCGCGCTCTCCACGGTGCTCAGCACGGTGGGGGTGCTGTTGTCCTCGAGCTGGGTGGAGTAGTCGAAGCTGCGCACGCTCTTGAGTATGCTGGCGCTGTAGCGCGTGCCGCCGTTGGCGAGGGCGGCGCAGTACTCGGCGAGCTGGAGCGGGGTGAAGGTGGAGTCCGACTGGCCGATGCCGGCCTGGAGCGTATCGCCGTACACCCAGGCGTCGACGTCGTAGACGCCCTCGTGGTTGTCCGGGTTCGCCATGTTGCCGGTCACCTCGGGCAGCTCGATGCCGGTGCTCTCGCCGAGGCCGAAGTCCTTGGCGTACTCGTCCATTATCTCTATGCCCATCATATCGGCCACGGAGTAGAAGAAGTAGTTGCACGAGTCGCGTATGGCCTCGGAGACGTTGTCGTTGCCGTGGGTGAAGCCGTCGTTGTCGGAGTATATCCAGCACTCGGGGGCGTAGCCCTGGTCGGCGTACTTGGTGAAGACGCCCTCGCACTTTATGCGCGTCTCGGTGTTGATTATGTTCTCGCTGAGCGCGGCGAGGGCCACGAGCGGCTTGAAGGTGGAGCCGGGGGCGTAGGCGCCGAGCAGGGCGTAGTTATAGAGCGGACGCGGGTCGTGCGGGTCGTCGCTGACGGCGGTTATCTCCTGATAATAGTCGCTGTCGAGTATGCGGCTGGCGTCGAAGGTCGGGTAGCTCGCGATGGCGAGGGGGTTGCCGCTCTTGACGTCGACGACGACGACGGAGCCCTCCTTTATGTCCTCGCGAATTTCATCGGTGCGCCCCTCGCTGGCGGCGACGGCGTTATCCTGGTCGCGCTGGAGCTGCAGGTCCGCGAGGCCGCTCTCGAGCGCGCGCTCGACGGCCTCCTGGAGCTGGATGTCTATGGTGAGGTAGACGTGGTTGCCGGGCTCGGGGTCCTCGATATAGGTCGTGCTGGTTATCGTGCCCTCGCTGTTGCGCGTGACGCGCACCGTGCCGTCCGAGCCGTGGAGCCAGTCCTCAAAGGCGGCCTCCGCGCCCATCTTGCCGACGAGGGAGTCCAGGCTGTAGCCGCTGTCGTCGCCGCGCATATAGTACTCGGTCTCGGAGTCGTCCATGCGGCCGATATAGCCGAGGATGTGCGCGGCGTACTGCGTGTTATACTCGCGCACATAGCTCGACTGCACCTCGATGATGGTGCCCACCGCGCCCATGAGCTCGCTTATGAGGTCGATGCTGGCGTCCTCGACGAAGGTGTAGGTGCCGGTGTTGATGGCGTAGCGGACGTTCAGCGCGTAGCGGATGGCGCATATCTTGCGCATATCCTCGGCGGAGTAGGAGTTGTCTATCTTATAGCGCGTGCGGAAGTAGCTCATGAGCTCGACGGCGCTGGTGTCCTCGTCGAGGTCGTGGTCCTTGAGATAGGCGGTCAGCAGCGTGCGCTGGAAGCTCGTCATGTTCTCGACGTACTCGAAGGGCGGCGAGTCCGTAATGGGGAGGTCGTCCGTCCAGTCCATGCCGTTGGATTCGACGATGTTGACCATGTCGAGTATGAGCGCGTTCGGGTCCTCGATGTCGTCGCTGAAGAGGCGTATGGTGTTTATGCGCAGGTTGTAGCACTCGCGGTTCGATACCAGCACGCGGCCGTAGCGGTCGAGGATGTTGCCGCGGGCGGCGGTGACGGACTCGATGGACTTCTGCTCGTTGAGGCTCTGGTCATAGTAGGCGGCGCCGTTTATGATTTGCAGCTGGTAGAGCGTGCCGACGCACAGCGAGAGGAATATCGCCACGATGAGCCCGAAGGCGACGACGCGGCCTGTCTTTATCTTGTTGCCCATGCTGTCTCCTTTCCGCAGGGTATTATAAGGCTTACAGCTTGTCTATATCTTCGGCTTCGCTATGCCGCGGCAGGGGAAGTAGAGCGCGGCGGCCATGGGCAGGCTCCATACGCACTGTATGAGCCCGTCGCGCACGAGGACGATTATCTCGCCGCTCTCGTAGGCCGGGCGCGCCATCTGGAAGAGCGCCGTGACGGCGAAGGCCGCGAAGCACATGACGAGGTAGGCGAAGAGGCTCGCGTTGACGTACCAGCGCGTGAGCACGCCGGCGAAGAAGCCCATCACGGGGAAGAGCGCGATGAAGAGCGCCGTATAGCCGTAGCTGATGTCGGCGAGGAAGCCGAGCACGACGCCGAAGGCCGCGCCCCAGACGCCGCCGGCGAACGCGCCTATGGCCAC
>DVKN01000192.1 GCA_018716005.1 Candidatus Scatomorpha stercoravium | reverse complement strand
CGGCTTCGACGCCGAGACCGTCCTCGCCCTGGCCTCGACGGTGTACTTCCGCAGCAAGTGGTCCGACGAGTTCAACCCCGACAAGACCGAGAGCGGGGTCTTCCACGGCGCGGCGGGCGATACGGAGGCCGAGTTCATGCGCTCGCGCGGCAGCGGCTATTACTACTGGGCGGACAAATTCTCCGCCGTCGCGCAGGGCCTCGAGAGCGGCGGCGCGATGTGGTTCATCCTGCCCGACGAGGGCGTCGGCGTGGACGAGCTGCTCGCCGAGGGGAGCTATATGGAGCTCGCGCTCAATCCCGGCAAGTGGGAGGACAGCACGTATATCATCATAAACCGCTCCATACCCAAGTTCGACATCTCGAGCGGCATAGACCTCGCGGACGGGCTCAAGGCCCTCGGCGTCACGGACGTGTTCGACGCCGAGGCGAGCGACTTCTCGCCCATGAGCGATATGGAGGGCGTCTATGTATCCGGCGCCAGCCATAACGCCCGCGTCGCCATTGACGAGGAGGGCGTCACCGCCGCGGCCTTCACAGAGCTCGCCATGGTCGGCGCCGTGGAGGAGCAGGAGGAGGAGGTCGACTTCATAGTCGACCGGCCCTTCATCTTCGTCATAACGACGCCGAACAGCCTCCCGCTCTTTGTGGGGGTCGTAAACGCCCCCTGACCCATAAAAAACGCCCCCGCCGCCCGGTTATGATATCGGGCGGCGGGGGCAGCTTATATGTGGCGTTTATTCCGCGGGAGGGTCGAGGGGGAGGCGTTCGACGCCCAGGGTGAAGCCGCGGCCGGAGACGTCCCGCACGGAGCTCACGGTGATGAAGGCGCCGGGGTCGACGCTGAGGGCCGTGCGCTTGGCCTCGTTGAGGTAGCGTATGTGCGTGACGCACATGACGACGCTGCACTCGCGCTTGAGGAGCCCGGTGCGGGCGGTCACGAGGGTGGTGCCGTGGTCGAGGGCGTGGAGGCGGCGGTTTATCTCGTCGTACTTGTCGGAGATGATGGTAACCTGCACGCTGCCGCGTCCCAGCAGGATAACGCGGTCCATGACCACGGTGTAGAGCGCGGCGTATATCGCGCTGCGGACGACGCTCTCCAGGTCGGAGGCGGGCAATTGCAGCGCTATGATGGTGAAGTCGACGGCGTAGAGCACCGGCGCGATGGGCAGGCGGAACTTGCGGTTGAGGATAATCGGTATGACGTCGCTGCCGCCGGAGGAGCCGCCCGCGCGTATGACGAGGCCGAGGCCCACGCCCTCGAGGACGCCGGCGCATATGGCGGCGTAGAGCGGGTCGGAGAGCACGGCCGAGAGCCAGGGCATGGCGTCGAAGAGGTCGAGGAAGAGCGGGAAGCACACCGAGCCGAGCACTATGCTCGCGGCGAAGCGCCAGCCGAGCACGACGAGGCCCAGAAGCAGCAGGGCGATGTTCGAAATCCAGACCACCAGCGACACGTCGGCCCCGAAATATATGCCGAGCGTCCGCCCGAGGCCGGTCACGCCGGGCGCGAGGATGTCGAAGGGCAGCACGAATACGCTCATGGCGAAGGCGCTGAGCGCGACGCCGAGGACTATCATAAACGCGGAGAGCGCCGCGCGGGTGAATTGTTTCATAGCTTCTCCTTGGGCTTCGTTCAGTCTTTCCCGGCAAGCTCCGGGAAGTTCTCCTCGAAGAGCCTGGCGGCCGTATCGCGCAGGGCGCGGGTGTAGTTCTGATAGGCGTCGAGCAGCTCGCGGCCGCGGGCGGTGAGGCGGCTGCGGCCCCCGTGCGCGCCGCCCTGGCTGCGCTCCACTACGGCGCAGCCGAGCTCGCGCTCGAGGAGGTTTATCGCGTTCCAGCCGGCGGAATAGCTCAGCTGCATACGCTGGCAGGCCAGGCGCACCGAGCTCGTCTCGTCCGTCAGCGAGAGCAGCATGGCCACGCGGTTATCCAGGAACTTGCGCTCGCGCGCAATCCCGACGTCCAGCACGGGGCGGAAGAGCTGGCTGTTGTGCAGCTCCAGGAGCTCCGCGTAGTCCTCGGGCGTGTCCGCGTCGAGGAGTATGCCGGGGTCGGAGACGGGGATGAGGCGCATCGGCGTCCCGCAGCGGGTGAGCGCGCCGTGCAGCCCGCCCTCGCCGGAGTCGCGGAGCACGCGCTCTATGACGGCCGAGCTCATCATGATGGGGTGGCCGCTGCGCCCGCCGTATTCGGGCGCGGCGAGCTCCGCGCCGCTCTCGAGCAGGGCCTCGAGCGTCGTGGTCGTGAAGAGCGGGATGTCCACCGGCGTGAAGAGCGCCCGGTCGCACTTGCCGAGGATATAGCTGAGGCCTATGAGGGCCGAGTCGAACATATGCGTCGTGCGGTAGTTCTCGTTGCGCAGGAACACCGCGCCGCTCCGGGCCAGATGCCGCTCGAGCTCGTCCGCCCTGAAGCCGGTCACGACGACTATCCTGTTCACGCCCGCCTGGTGCAGCGTTGCGAGCACCCGCTGGGCGATGGATATCGTCCCGACGCTCAGCATAGGTTTGAAATCGCCCATGCGCGAGCTCATGCCCGCCGCGACGACGACGGCTCCGGTTTCCATTCTCACGCCTCCTCTGGTATCTGGTCAGACCTGACGGTCGTCTCGGACGTTTGTATTATATGACGCAACATCCGAGTTATTTTAAAAAAGAATTTGACGCTCTTGCACAAGAGTTGTACAATAAATTAACAAGGGGGACTATGTCTTCCTTTAAAGGCTTTAGTGGCTGTGGCCGCCGCAGGGGTCCTTGTCCGGCCCGCCTCCGGTGAGGTCGCGGAGCTTCTTGAGGCCGAAATTGGAATAGAACACCAGCTGAGCGGGGTTGCCCTGGCCGTCCTCGGCCATGAGGCGCAGGGCCGTGGCGTTCTCGACGTAGTCGATGGGCAGCGTGCGGCGGTAGACCTCGCCGGTCGCGGCGTCCTTTACCTCGACCGTCACTTCGGCGGCGCGGATTTCCTTCGGTTTGTTTTCCATAGCTGCAGCTCCTTTCACGCGGGGTAATTCCGCCCCCTACTATACCACTTTTTTTGCGCGATTTAAAGAGGCAATCACAGCGCCTGGGGCGCTTTTTGGGTAAAAACATTTCAGCTAAAAAGGAGGCAACAACATGATTAAGAAGGTGCTTATCATCAACGGTGTCGAGCGCACGCTCGTCATCGACGGGACGGAGACCCTCGCCAAGGTACTGCGCGAGCGCCTGCTGCTGACCGGCTGTAAGATTGGCTGCGGCCAGGGCCACTGCGGCGCGTGCAACGTCATTGTCGACGGCAAGGTCACCCGCTCGTGCATCACGAAGGTCGCGAAGCTGCGCGATTACGCGGAGATAACGACCATCGAGGGCATAGGCACGGTCAACAACCTGCACCCGATCCAGGTCGCGTGGATGGCCTACGGCTGCGCCCAGTGCGGCTTCTGCTCGCCGGGCTTCATCGTATCGGCCAAGGTCCTGCTCGAGCAGAACCCCAACCCGACCCGCGAGGAGGTCCGCGACTGGTTCAACAAGAACCGCAACCTCTTCCGCTGCACGGGCTATAAGCCCCTCATCGACGCCACGATGGCCGCCGCGGCCGTCATGCGCGGCGAGATGACGAAGGAAGACCTGATGTTCAAGCCCACGGACAACGAGATTATGGGCACGACCTACGCCCGCCCGAGCGCGGCGATGAAGGTCACCGGCACCTGGGACTTCGGCGCCGACCAGGCCCTGCATATGCCGGAGAACACCCTGCGTCTCGCCCTCGTCCAGGCCGAGGTCAGCCACGCCAACATCAAGGGCGTCGACACCTCCGAGGCCGAGAAGATGCCCGGCGTCTTCAAGGTCATCACCGCCAAGGACGTGCCCGGCAAGAACAGGATAAACGGCCTTGTCATGCTCCCGCTCAACAACAAGTGCGACGGCTGGGATCGCCCGATACTCTGCGACGAGAAGGTCTTCCAGTACGGCGACGCGATTGCGATAGTCGCCGCCGACACCGAGGAGCACGCCCGTGAGGCCGCCAAGGCCGTCAAGGTCGACCTCGAGGTCCTGCCCGCGTACATGAGCGCGCCCGAGGCCCTCGCGCCCGACGCGATTGAGATTCATCCCGGCATCCCCAACGACTACTACGAGACCAACTGCATCAAGGGCCCCGACTTCGACTTCGACGCCGCGCCCAACGTCATTGAGATTGAGAGCTACTGCTCGCGCCAGCCGCACCTCTTCCTCGAGCCCGACAACGGTTATGCCTACATCGACGAGGACGGCATGCTGACCGTCCACTCCAAGAGCATAGGCCTGCACCTGCACGCGCCCATGATAGCCGACGGCATCGGCGTGCCCCTGGAGAAGCTGCGCCTGGTCCAGAACCACTCCGGCGGCACCTTCGGATACAAGTTCTCGCCCACGAACGAGGGTCTGCTCGGCGTCGCGGCGCTGGTCTGCCAGAGGCCGGTCAGCCTCAACTTCAACATGTACCAGTCGATAACCTACACCGGCAAGCGCTCGCCCGGCTTCATGCACATCAAGCTCGCGGCGGACAACAACGGCAAGGTGCTCGCCCTCTGGGGCAACAACTACATCGACCACGGCCCGTACTCCGAGTTCGGCGACCTGCTGACCCACCGCCTGAGCCAGTTCGTCGGCGCCGGCGTGGACATCAATACGATACGCAACAAGTCCACCACGGTCTTCACCAACCACGCCTGGGGCAGCGCCTTCCGCGCCT
>DVKN01000020.1 GCA_018716005.1 Candidatus Scatomorpha stercoravium | reverse complement strand
CATCGTCTCGGCGGACTTTATGAGCTGCTTTTCGCTGCTCTGATAGTCCATGGTGCGCATATTGTGGAGCCTGTCGGCTATCTTTATCAGGATGACGCGGATGTCCTTGGCCATGGCCATGAGCATCTTGCGGAGGTTCTCGGCCTGCTCCTCCTCGTGGCTCGTCCACTGGACGCGGGTGAGCTTGGTGACGCCCTCGACTATGTCCGCGACGGTGGATCCGAAGTGGCGCTTGACCTCGTCGTGGGTAATGGGCGTGTCCTCGATGACGTCGTGGAGCAGCGCGGCGACCACGCTGTCCTCGTCGAGGCCCTGCTCGGCGATTATCTCCGCCGTGGCGAGGCAGTGCGTCACGTAGGGCGAGCCGTCGCGGCGCTTCTGGCTGGCGTGGGCGGCGGCGGCGTATTCATAGGCCGCGCGCACGCGGGTCATGTTCATGGGTATGCTGCCCTCGCTGAGCCGGCGCTCGAGCCTCTCCCAGCCCTTCTCGGGGTCGAGCGGGCCCTCCTCGCCCTTCCTCGGCCCGCCGACGGGGATGGGCGCCCAGTCTATGTCGTCGCCGTACTTCTTGGTCTCGGCGACTTCTCGGCGCACCTCCTCGGCGAGGTCGCGCACCGCCGCGCTCTCCACGTCCTTCTCGCTCATGGGGCTCACGTCCGCTGCGGTGGGTATATTCACCTCCGGCGGCTGGCCGGCGGCCTTTGTTCTCTCTTCACTCATGTCTCCGCCTCCCTTCGCGATACTCCTCCCGGCGTGCCCTGAGCGCCGTCACAATGGGGCTCTCATCCAGATTCGCCTTCCCGCTCCGCTCGAGGGAGGAGAAGCGCACCCGCGCGCCCTCGCGGCGGATGTTGGCGAGGCCCTCCTGGGCCATGGCGAGCAGGCAGACCAGCGTTTTCGAGGCGCGGAGGCCCTGGGGGCCCCAGTCGCCCAGGCGGCCGAACTCGCCCTCTATGTGCCCGCCCGCACGCTCGAGCCAGCGCCAGACGCGCACGAAATCCCGCCGCTCGGGGCAGAGCTCGGCGCTCTCCCAGGCCCCCGGCAGCTCCCCGGCGAGGATGTCCTCGCACTCGGCGAGCTCGTCGGAGCGGCGCAGGGCGCACATGAGCAGCTGCACGCTCCTCCGGCCGCGGAACTCGTTTATCTGCGGATAGAAGGCCGCGTCCACCGTGTCCCCCTCCCGCGCGCCGAGCTCGCTCTCGCGCGTGCCGAACATGACGCAGTCGAACTCCGCGCCGCCCTTATACAGGCGCAGCTTCAGGTGGCTGCCGCCGCCTATGGGCGTAATCCGCTCGAGCCCGGCGCCGAGGAGGCAGATATTCGGCCTCGCGTTCCCCGTGCCGTAGGGCTCGAGCCGCTCGAGGGCGGCGACGCCCTCCATGTCCAGCCAGGCGGGGTCGTCTATGCGCAGCTCGCATTCGAGCGCGGGCTCGGTGGGCTCGGGGCAGGTCCTGTAGTATTCGGCGAGCTCGCGGCGGAAATCGTCCACGCGCGAGCGCTTTATCGTGAGGCCCGCGGCCAGGGCGTGGCCGCCGAAGCCCTCCAGGCAGTCCGAACAGGCGGCGAGCGCGTCGAAGAGGTTGAAGCCGCCGTAGCTGCGGCAGGAGCCCTTCCCGTTCTCGCCGTCCAGGCAAATCATGACGCAGGGCCGGCGGAATTCCTCGGCCAGGCGGCTCGCGGCGATGCCGATTACGCCCTGGTGCCAGCCCTCGCTCGCGAGGACTATCGGCCCGGCCGGCGGCGAGGCGCGCAGCAGCTCGTGGGCCTGCTCCCATATCTCGTGCTCGAGCTCCTGCCTCTCGCGGTTGAGGCGGCAGAGCTCGCGCGCGAGCGGCTCCGCCTCGGCGGCGCTCCGGCTGAGCAGCAGCTGCGCGGCCAGGCGCGCGTTGCCGAGGCGCCCGGCGGCGTTCAGCCTCGGGGCTATCGTGAAGCCCACGGTCGAGGCGCTTATGCGCTTATTTGCCCCGCCGCATTCGGCCAGCAGGGCCGCGAGGCCGGGGCGCGGCCGCGACTCCATCTGCTCGAGGCCGCGGCGGACGATATAGCGGTTCTCGCCCACGAGGGGCATGACGTCCGCCACCGTGCCCGCGCCGACGAGGTCGGCGTATTCGCTGAGCAGGGCCTCCGCGCCGCCCTCGACGGCGCACAGGAGCTTGAAGGCCACCCCGACGCCGGCGAGGCCCTTGTTGGGATAGGGGCAGCCGGGGCGCTTCGGGTCGACGACGGCCAGGGCCTGCGGCAGCCCGGCGGCGGAGCACTCGTGGTGGTCGGTTATGATGAGGTCGAGGCCGATATCCCGCGCGTGCTCCGCCTCGCCGGCGGCCGTTATGCCGCAGTCGACGGTTATGAGCAGCGTCGCGCCCTGAGCGGCGAGCGAGTCCACCGCGGCCATGTTGAGGCCGTAGCCCTCCTCGAGCCGGTCGGGTATGTAGGGGAGGCACCTCAGCCCGCGCGAGCGCAGCCAGCTCGTCACGAGGCAGGCGGAGGTTATCCCGTCCACGTCGTAGTCCCCGTATACGGCCACCGTCTCCCCCCGCTCGACGGCGAGGCGCAGCCTGGCGGCGGCCTTGTCCATGTCCAGCATCTGTTCCGGCGGGCAGAGCGAATCCGCCCCCGCGGCCAGGAAGGCCTCCGCCTCCGCCCCGCCGCTTATCCCGCGCCGCGCGAGCACGGCCGCGAGCATGGGCGGATACCCCGCCGCAAGCAGCTCCGGCGGCAGCTCCTGCTCCCCGCGCGGAACAATCCATTTGCTATACTTCATCTCAGCACCTGATACCCAATTATTATATTTAATCATTATATTATACCCACAGACGCGGCCAATATCAAGCACTTTCTCGCTTGACACGCGCCGCCCGGGATGTTAACATTAACCCGTACAAAACGCCGGTGTGGTGGAATTGGCAGACACCTGGGACTTAAAATCCCATATCCGCGAGGATGTACGGGTTCGACCCCCGTCACCGGCACCACCACGTCGGGGCAAAGTGCGCTGCGTTCCGTTTCCGGCAGCAGCCAAAGGCTGATGCCGAAAACTGCACTCCGCTCCCTTGCCCCTCCTCTCAAAATCGCAACCACGATGTTGGGTTGCGATTTTGTTTTTGGGGGAGCGTGCGGGACTTGCCGGGCTCCCTTGCCCCTCCTTTCAAATCCGAAGCTGGGGCTTCGGATTTGTGTTTTGGGGGCATTATATGTGCGAAAAGAGAGCCTTTCGGCTCTCTTTTCGCATTCAGTCCCAGGACTTGTCCTCGAGGCGGGCGTCCTTTGTTGTGGAGATGTAGAAATTGTATATCTGCTTATAGAGGCGCGCCGCGTCTTCGCCGGCGCACTCTATTGTGACGCGCGCGGGGCGGCCGTGCTCGCGCTGGTAGGCGTGTATGGCCCGCAGCTGCGCGCCCATGACCTGGAACGCCGTGGAGTTCCTCTCGCCCGGCGCGTATCCCGGCAGCGTGAGGCCGTCGCCGCAGCCGTCCAGCCGCTCCCGCAGCTCCTCGACGAGCTCCGGCACCCGGTCCCTGACTTCGTCCACGCTGACGCCCGCCGCTCCCGTGACGGTTACTTCTATGGTGTTCATAACGCCCTCCTCCCGCGGCGGGAAATGTCGCCCAGGCTACACCCGGGCCCTTGAATTGGCCGCGTATGATTGATAAAATATAGACAACCTTTGATATGATTGGAGCTGTTAATCTTGCTGGAACGCTCTCAAAAATACGACCGCAGCTTTGTCCGCCGCTGCATGGCCGGGCCGAACGCCCTCTATCTCACCGAGGAGCTGACGGACTCCATGTCCCTCGCCCCCGGCATGGCTGTCCTCGACCTCGGCTGCGGCCGGGCGCTCTCCTCCGTTTTCCTGGCGCGGGAATACGGCGTCACCGTCTACGCGGTGGACAAGAACGAGGACGCCGAGACCTGCAATATGCTCCGCGACGTGGGCTGCGACAAGAGCGTATATCCCATCCGGGCGGACGCCGCCTCGCTCCCCATCCCCGCGGGAATCATCGACGCCCTGGTCTGCGTAAACGCCTACCACAACTTCGGCATGGAGGCGGGCTTCTTTGAAGCCAAGCTCAAGCCCCTGCTCAAGCCCGGCGCGCAGGTGGGCCTTGTGCTCTGCGGCCGCCGCGCCGAGTGCGTCAAGCCGGACGACATGAACGAGAACCCGGTCTTCTGGTCCGCCGCGGAGTGGCGGCGCTGGTTCGAGAGCGAGGGCCTCGGCATAGACGTCTGCGAGGAGCTCGAGAGCACAGAGCGCGCATGGAAGGAATGGATGACCATATCCATGCCGGAGCTCAGCGAGGACGAGCTCAGCCGCGTGAAAATCAACCCCGAGCTGGCCCTCATTAAAATAGTGGGCTGCATATAAGCCATCCACGGGCCGCGTCTGCGGCCCGTTTTTTACGTCGTTGCGTAGAGTATCGTCTCCGTTATGCTGCTCGAGTAGTGCCGCAGCCGGAAGCGGTAATCGGGGTTATACGAGAGCAGCAGCGCCGGGATGTCCACGATGTCGCCGGGCCGGTGGTCGAGGCAGACGGCCACCTTCGGCGAATTCCTGCGTATAATGCCCTCCGCGCCGCGCAGCGCCGCGAGCTCCCCGCCTTCGAGGTGGAGCTTTATAAAGCTCGGGCTGGCGTCCGCGAGGCAGTGGTCGAGGGTGTCGGCGAAAACCTCGTAGCCGCCGCGCTCGTCGATGCGCGAATTCTGCCTGTCCTCCAGGAAGGGCAGGCTGGCGGCGCGGTCGCTGAGCGCGAGCTTATATAGATGGAGCCGCCCGTCGAAGAGCTCCCGGTTCCCGGCGCACTCGACATAGTTCCGCGCGTCGGGCTCAAAGGCGTAAATCGCCCTGTACCTCCCGCGCGCCTTCCTGGCGAAGCGGAAGCTGGTGAACAGGTCCTGCGCGCCGCCGTCCACGAACTCCTCGTCCGGCGAGAGGGAGATAATCCCGCTCGCGAAATAGCAGTCGTATATGTCGGTGAAGGGCTCCGGCGCGGCGCCCAGCCCGCGGAAAAAGCGGTCCTGCCGCTCCGTCGCCATCACGGCCCTGTCCCGGCCGTAGCCCTTTTCAAACGCCGCGTCCATGAGCGCGAAGAGCTCCGGGCTGTCGGCGCGGGCCCCGGCGCCGGCCGTGCGGAAGTAGTCCGCGAGCGCGCGGCCGAGGACCTCCTTGTCGCCGTATTCGGAGTAGGAGAGCCGCCCCTCGAAGAGCGTCTCCGAGGCCGGGTCCGCCAGGCGCTCCCGCACGGCGTTCACGGCCCTCTCGTCAAAATACACGGTATCACCTCCGCACATACTCGCTTTTTAGATTAAAACGCAGAACGAGCCGGCTTGTCAAGGGGAAAAACTTTTTTGTCGTAAAGTGTAATGCAGGCTACATCCACGCCCTTGAGCTCCGCGGGCCAAAATGTTACAATTTTAACGACTGAGGGTACCGGACTGTACCCGCCCACATCTTCAAAGAAAGGACCAGAACAGCATGGGAGAGAACAACACTGTCTCTATGACCATAAACGGCAAGCGCTATGTCTTTGCCATTGGTCATGAATTCGGTCAGGTCCCGACGAGCGAAACGCTCTGTCAGACCCTCCGCAACCGCCTTGATCTCACGGGTACCAAGGAGGCCTGCTCGGAGGGCGCTTGCGGCTGCTGCACAGTCATCATCAACGGGGACGCCGTCGCGTCCTGCATCACCCTCACCGTCGAGTGCGACGGCGCGGAGATCACGACTATCGAAGGGCTCCAGGACCCCGTGACCAACGAGCTCGACCCGATCCAGCAGGCTTTCATAGATGAGTACGCCTTCCAGTGCGGCTTCTGCACGCCGGGCATCATCATGGCGAGCCGCGCGCTCTTCAACCACAACCCGCATCCCACCCGCGAGGAGATAGCCGAGGCCCTCAGCGGCAACTACTGCCGCTGCATCAGCCAGTATCATGTTCTCGACGCCCTTGAGAAGCTCTCTAAGAAAGGAGAAGAAGCATGAGCACTCCTAAGAAGCCCGAATACAGGCACATCGGCAAGTACCGCCCCAGGAAAGAGGCCAGGGAGATAGTCACCGGCAAGTGCATATACCTCGACGACTTCAAGATGAAGGATATGCTCCACGCCAAGCTGATGCCGAGCCCCTACGCCCACGCCATGATAAAGGATATCGACGCCTCCGCCGCCGAGGCCCTGCCCGGCGTGCACGCCGTCGTCACCTACAAGAATCAGCCTGAGTTCTCCAAGGACTTCCTCCAGGGCCTGCCCCCCGTCAAGAAAATCTGCGACCAGCACCTGCGCTATGTCGGCGACTGCGTCGCCCTTGTGGCCGCCGAGAGCGAGGAGCTCTGCGAGGAGGCCATCCGCCTCATCAAGGTCGACTACGAGGTCCTGCCCGCCGTCTTCGACATAGACGAGGCCAAGGCCGACGGCGCCGCCCAGCTCTACCCCGGCTTCTTCCAGAACAACCGCTATGAGAAGGACCTGGGCTTCGGCGACGAGCAGATGCTCTTCTCCGTCGAGCGCGGCGACTGCGACAAGGCCTGCGAGGAGGCCGATTTCGTCTACGAGGGCACCGGCTACTTCGAGACCAACCCGTCCCCGCTGGCTCCCGAGCCGCCGGAGATGATAATGTACTACGACGACATCAACAACAAGTATCTCATGTGGGCCACCGCCCAGTCCGACCGCGTGCCCAAGATGCCGCCCGACGTCGGCCGCATGCCCGCCGACGCCGTCATTGAGACCCGCGTTTTCAACGTCGGCGGCTCCTACGGCAACAAGCAGGAGATGACGCTGATGTGCCTCTACACGGCGATGCTCTCCCGCCTCACCGGCAAGCCCGTGCGCTTCCGCATGAACAAGGAGGACCAGCTCACCATCCACGAGATGCGCCTCGGCAGCCGCTTCACCGCGCGCTTCTCGATAAAGGACGGCATCATGACCTCCGTCAAGGGCCACTGGTTCGTCACCCCGGGCTACACCGACGACGCCGGCTACTGCATCACCGCCGTCGGCCTGGGCGAGATGCAGGTCGCCCTCGCCAAGTGCCAGAACTGGGACATCGACACCTGTATGTACGCCACCAACACCATCTCCTGCGGCACCGTCCGCGGCTTCGGCGGCCAGGAGCTCAAGAGCGCCATGATGCCCGTCATTGACCACATGCTGGCCGACGCCAACATCGACCCGGTGCAGTTCTTCCACGACAACTTCGTGCGCGCCGGCGACCGCTATATGTGGCGCGACTGCAACTGGTGGACCTGCCACGAGGTCGACTACCGCGACGCCATCCTCTCCGCCGCCGAGGCCTTCGGCTGGAAGGAGAAGTTCAAGGGCTGGTATAAGCCCACCGCCGTCAACGGCTCCAAGCGCATAGGCGTCGGCGTGTCCATCCACGGCAACGGCGACGTCGGCGAGGACAACTCCGAGGCCATCGTGCGCCTGCACACCAACGGCTCCGTCATCCTCAACCAGAGCCTCGTCGAGTCCGGCCAGGGCCAGCGCGCCGCCTGCGCCAAGATGGTCGCCGAGGTCCTGAACGTGCCCTTCGAGGCCGTCACCGTCACCGCGCCCGGCACGGTCGACAACCCCGTCGAGTTCGGCCTGTGCGGCTCCCGCGGCACCCTCACCTCCGGCACCGCCGCCACCCGCGCCGCCGAGGACGCGCTGCGCCAGCTCCAGGTCATGAGCGCCGCCGTGTTCCGCTGCTCCCCCACCGAAATCGAGACCTGCGACGGCTTCGTCTGGGTCAGCAACAAGCCCGAGAACAAGCTCCCCTGGGCCGCTATTATCCCCTACTCCACCTCCATCACCGGCTTCGGCCGCTGGAAGGCCAACTACGCCCAGCCCAATATGTGCATCAACTTCGTGGAGATGGAGGTCGACATGGAGACCGGCGAGGCCAAGCTCCTGCGCGAGCTCATCGGCACCGACGTCGGCCAGATTATCGACCCCAAGGCCATCGAGATGCAGCTGCAGGCGTCCATCGGCTCCGCCATGGTGGACACCGGCACCTTCGAGGAGACCATCTACGACAAGTACACCGGCCGCATCATGACCAACAACCTGATTGACTACAAGTGGCGCCCCTTCAACGAGTTCCCGCCCATTGACATGGTCATCAAGGAGAGCCAGCCCAACATCTCCCGCTTCAAAGCTGTCGGTGTCGGCGAAATCTCCGGCTCCGCCGGCGCTGCCGCCATTTCCATGGCTATCAGCAACGCCATCGGGAAGCACTACATGAAGTACCCTGCGACGCCGATGAACGTACTGCAGGCCATCAAAGAAGGTTAAGGAGGTTCAACCGATGCAGGAATTCAAGCATGTGAATGCCAAGTCCTTCGAGGAGGCGTCGAAAGAACTCGCGGAGGGCAGCAAGCTCAGCACCGTAGCCATAGCCGGCGGCACCGACCTCATGACCGAGCTGCGCACCCGCATCCAGCCGGTCTACCCCGAGAAGGTCGTCAACCTCAAGAGCATTGAGTGCGCCGAGTACATAAAGGAAGAGAACGGCGCCGTATCCGTCGGCGCGCTCACCAAGCTCAAGGACGTCGAGGTCTCCGACAAGCTCCCGGCCGTCCTCAGGGAGGCCGCCCACTCCGTGGCCAGCCCCCTCGTCCGCAACAAGGCCACGATTGGCGGCAACATCTGTCAGGATGTCCGCTGCTGGTTCTACCGCTACCCCGAAGGCAGCGGCGGCGCGCTCAACTGCGCCCGGAAGGGCGGGGAGGAGTGCTACGCGCTCAAGGGCGACGCGCGCTACCACAGCATTTTCGGCGGCATGAAGACGAGCAGCGCCGTCGGCTGCTCCGGCGGCTGCCCGAACAACACGGACATCGGCTCCTACATGGAGAAGCTGCGCGCCGGCGACTGGGCCGCCGCGGCCGAGATATTCTACCGCGTCAACCCCATGCCCACCATCACCAGCCGCGTCTGCGCCCACCTCTGCGAGAACCGCTGCAACCGCATGACCGTCATGGCCACCCAGGCCCAGTCCGAGCACGACGACTGCGTGAGCATCCACACCGTGGAGCGCGCCCTCGGCGACTACGCCATGGAGCACCAGGACGTCTACTACAAGGCCCCCGAGAGCGAGACCGGCGTCAAGGTCGCCGTCGTCGGCGCGGGCCCCGCCGGCCTCACCGCCGCGTACTACCTGCGCAAGGCCGGCCACAGCGTCACCGTCTACGACAAGATGGAGAAGGCCGGCGGCATGCTTCAGTACGCCATCCCCAACTACCGCCTGCCCAAGCACTACGTCGACGCCGTCGCCTCCGCTATCGAGGGCATGGGCGTGAAGTTCGTGCTGGGCTGCGAGCTCGGCAAGGACGTCACCGCCGACAAGCTCGAGGCCGAGAACGACAAGGTGTTCTACGCCACCGGCGCGTGGAAGCGCCCGGTGCTGGGCTTCGACGGCGAGGAGTTCACGGAGTTCGGCCTGGAGTTCCTGGTCGAGGTCAACAAGTGGATGAGCAAGAAGCAGCGCGAGAACGTCATCGTCATCGGCGGCGGCAACGTCGCCATGGACGTCGCCGTCACGGCGAAGCGCCTGGGCGCGAAGACGGTCACGCTGGTGTTCCGCAAGCCCGAGAACGAGCTCACCGCCTCCCGCGAGGAGATAGAGCGCGCGAAGGAGGAGGGCGTGCAGATTATGCCCCAGTGGGGCGTGAAGCGCGCGCTCTACAAGGACGGCCAGATAACCGGCATGGAGCTCAAGCGCACGTATTACACCCGCGACGAGAAGGGCAGGCTCGTGCTCCACTACGACGAGGACGACACCACCATCGTGAACGCCGACAGCGTGCTCATGGCCGCGGGCCAGCAGGTCGACCTGAGCTTCCTCGGCGAGGGCTATGAGAGCGCCCGCGGGCGTCTCGTGGTCGACGAGGACAGCCAGGCGACGAGCCACAAGGGCGTCTACGCGGGCGGCGACATCGTCTCCGGCCCGAGCACGGTCATCAGCGCCATTCGCCAGGGCCGCAACGCCGCCGAGGCGATAAACGCGAGCGTGGGCATCGCGAAGCCCGTATACAAGCACGAGGGCTTCCTGAAGTTCGACCCGAGCTTCGCGGAGCGCAAGCGCGGCGTGAAGGACATCTCCATCCCGGTCGCCGAGCGCAACCTGGAGCGCGAGGACACCGTCACCATCTCCCGCGAGGCCGCCGAGGAAGAGGCCAAGCGCTGCATGAACTGCGGCTGCTACAGCGTAAACGCGAGCGATATCAGCCCCGCGCTGCTGCTGCTCGACGCCGAGATAGTCACCACAGAGAAGACCGTCAAGGCCGAGGAGTTCTTCTGCGAGCACCTCGACACCAAGGATCAGCTCGTCCCCGGCGAGGTCGTCAGGGAAATCGTGCTCAAGCCCGACCCCGAGGCCGTCACCCATTACGAGAAGTTCCGCCTGCGCAAGAGCATCGACTTCGCGATAGTCTCCCTCGCCACCAGCTACAAGCCCGGCGGCAGGGACATCCGCCTCGTGCTCGGCGGCGTGGCCCCCGTGCCCGTGGAGCTCAAGAACGTCGAAGCCTTCCTGGCCGGCAAGGAGCTCAGCGACGAGGTCATCGCGGCCGCGAGCGAGATGGCCCTCGAGGGCGCGCTCCCCATCCGCAACAACGAGTTCAAGCTCCAGGAAGTGCGCGTAATGGTAAAGCGCTTCCTCGAAAGCGTCCGATAAACCTGTTTCCCGGGCAGGCAGTTGCTTGCGATTGCCTGCCCGGCTTCGTCGGGTCAATAAACATTTTTCTGACAATTAATTCGCCGGATTACGGCAACAGGGAGTGTGCTTATGAAACAACATTCCGCCGCTTACAAGTGGGTCGTGCTGGCCATCCTCATGATAGGCACGGCAATACTCTACTACTCCAACATGATTTTCGCCGTCCGCGCCCCGGATACCATGGCCAAGTTCGCCATTAACGAGGGCCAGCTGGCCGCCATCTCCACTATCGGCTGCCTGCCCGGCGCGTTTTTGAGCGTCGTCGTGGGCCGCGTGCTGGACAAGAAGGGCGTCAAGCTGTTCACCGCCCTCGCCCTCGTCCTCACCCTGGCCTGCATGGTCTGGCGCATCTTCGCCTCCACCTACATAGAGCTCATGCTCGCCACCGTGCTGATAGGCGCTTTCCTGCTGCCCATCACCATTGTCGGCCCCAAGATGGTCGGCGGCCTCTTCCGTCCGGACGAGATGCCGCTCGCCATGGGCTTCTTCGGCGCGGCCGGCGGGCTCGGCACCACGCTGGCCTTCGCCACCGGCAACGTCTATCCGAGCCTTGAGTCCGCCTTCCTCGGCGTCAGCGTCCTCGGCTGCGTGCTGCTGCTCGGCTGGGTCATCATAGTCAAGGAGCCCGAGGCTCCCCCCGCCCCCGCCGGCGGGAGCGTCCAGGCCAAGGGCCAGCTCGCCAAGGTGCTCAAGAGTCCTAATATGTGGAAGGTCATGTTCTGCTCCGGCTTTGCCGTCGGCTCCTCCATCCTCATCAATACCTACCTCACCCAGGCCTTCAGCGCCAACGGCGCGAGCGTGGAGATGGCGAGCACCATCGGCACCGTCCTCAACCTCTGCCTCATCCTCGGCGGCATACTCTCCGGCGCGGTGATAGGCAAGCTGGGCAAGATAAACATCCCCTACGCCTTCATCTGCATTGTGGGCGGCGCGCTCTACCTGCTCGCCTACCTGATGCCCGTCGGGCCGCTCACCTACGTGCTCGTGGCCCTCGCCGGCCTCATCTGCTCCGGCAGCGTCGGCGTGAGCTTCACCCGCATCCCGCTCCTGCCCCTCACCGGCGACTTCGGCGAGGAGAGCATAGGCACCGCCACCGGCATGAACCAGACCGCCCTCGGCGTCATGAGCTTCCTCGTGCCGACCGTCATCGCCTCCATAGCGGGCAGCAACTATACGCTGGTGTTCATCCTGGCCTTCATATTTCTCGTCCTCTGCGGCATTGTCGGCCTCATCACCCCCGAGCTCGGCGAAAAGGGAAAACTTGCGCAGAGCAGAAAATAAGTGTATACTGATTCCGTGAGGGAGAGGGAGAGCAGCGCTCTCCCTCCCCGCATACCCGCACACCTGGAGGAAAACACATGGATTCTACCTACTGGATAAGATATTCCGACTATACCACCGTGCTCGACGAGCGCGGCATGGAGTGCATCAAGCCCGCCCCCAACGCCGTGCCCATGGCATACAACCCCGCGGCAAAGCTCGGCGAGAACGTGGCCGTCCTCCTTAACATCGTCCTCGACGATAAGGACCCTGCGGCGCGCAATATGCGCTTTGTGAAGCGCTTCGGCCTGCTCGGCCTGGCGCTGGAGGAGGACAATTTCCTCACGCTGCCCGAGGTCAAGGCCGACATGAGCCTCGCCGCCTTCGCCGCCACCGGCCGCGAGGGCGAAAAATACGCCGGCGTCTTCTCCCCCGAATACTCCGAGCGCGCCGCGAACATATCCGCCTGGCTGGACTGGATAGCCGTGCAGTACAACCGCGCCCAGATTGTGCGCAACGGGCGCATGTCCTCCGAGCCCTTTGCGCCGCTCACGCTCCAGACCATGCTTGAGAGCGGCTGCAAGCGCGCCCTCGCCGAGAAGGCCGTGCGCATGTGCCCCGTCTGCCGCAAGGTCTTCTATAACTCCGACACCTCCGCCGAGACCTGCGGCGAGGACTGCCAGCGCGTTTACGACAACATCAAGCACCTGCAGTGGATGAAGGAGAACTTCCACAGCGCGCCCATTTCCGGAGGCTGATATGGTTTTTCGCGTTTTTCTCACCGGCGGCGACGCCGGCCGGAGGACGTCGCTGCTCATCCGCGCCCTCTCCGACCTGCGCGTCATCTCCGGCGGCTGGGTAAAGCTCACGCTGTCCGGCGGGGCGGAGCGCGTCCCGGGCCTCGTGGAGCCGCGCGAGGCCGCGGCGGCGGAGCTCCCGCTCGCCGCCTTCGAGGACAGCCGCTACAGCCCCGAAGCGCTGCTCTCCCGCGCCGCCGCGGCGCTGGACGAGGGCGCGGCGCGCGAAATGTGCTGGCTCGACCCCCTGCTCGGCGACGAGCTCGCCGACGGCGCCATTGCCGCGCGCATAGAGGAGCTGCTCGGCCTCGAGCTGCCGGTAATAGGCTCCGTGGCCGCGCGGGAGGAGTGTCCCAATCCCGAGCTCTATGACCGCATACTGTCCCGCCTCGGCGCCGACGAGGGCACGCTCCTGCTCGACGCGGACGCCCTTGACGACGGCGCTCTTGTCGCGCGGCTGCGCGAGTGGGACGTAAACATCCTAGACTGGGCCCATCACAGGAAATTCGACCCCCAGATGAAACTGCGCGCCCGGCGCAGAAAGAGCATTTTCCCAGAGTGAGGTGAGGGCATGTCTACCTTTAAGGAGACACCGTTCAACATCAACGGCGAGCGCCGGTTCCCCGACGCTGTCCACTTCTACTTCAACGGCAAGGATTTTTTCAACGACCTGAGCTACCTCAGGCGCAAGCTGTGCAAAAAGCGCTATCTGCTTGAGTATGAGAAGGGCGAAAAGCTCATCAGCCAGGGAGAGCGCGTGGAATACTGCTTCTTCATGGAGAGCGGCGGCGTCATCTCATACGAGACGGTAAACGGCAAGCGCCGTATTTACGATTTCTTCACCGGGGCTAACCTCCTGCTCTGCTCCTACGCGCTCTACGACCGCCCCTGCGCCCTCGACTACGAGGCGCGCTGTCACACGGTGGTGTACTCCATAAGCCTGGAGCGCGTGCAGAAGCTGTTCTTCAACGACTCCGCATTCACGCGCGGCGCGCTCGCGCAGACGACGCGCGACCTGCTCGTATGTCAGGACCTGCTGCGCAAGAGCACCATGCGCAGCGCGAGCTGGCTGGTGAGCGATTTCCTCATCGTCATGGCCTCGCGGGGCTGCTATGAGGAGGACGGCGTGCTCTACATCTCCGAGCGCTTTACGCAGCATCAGATGGCGGATATGCTGTTTATAAACCGCATCACCTGCCTCAACGAGCTCCATCGGATGGAGGACCGCGGCCTGATTACCCTTCAGCGCAGCCACATCGGCATAACCGACCTCCCCGGACTCAAGGCCTACCGCCGGGAGTGCGAGACGAAATGAACGGACGCTACTCAAGGCAGGCAGCCATGCCCTATGTGGGCGAGGCCGGGCAGAAGC
>DVKN01000191.1 GCA_018716005.1 Candidatus Scatomorpha stercoravium | reverse complement strand
GGCGTCCCCGCCCTCCCTTACGTCGGTATACGCATGAGGGGGGTAAATAAGGACCCGGTGCGAAAAAGCCTAAAAAGTCATAAAAGCCCCCGCGCCACCCTTATTAGGCTTTTTCGTCTTTTTCGTACCGGGTCCGTGTTTGGGCAGCCCTCATGCGCAGACCCACGCAAGGGAGGGCGGGGACGCCCTCCCCTACAAGCACCCCATAACGCAGAACAAGCCGCCCGGTGACGTTACCGAGCGGCGAGTTCCGACTATATTAAGCGTCCGTAACGCATTGTCAGCGGCGACACGCCGCTCAGCGGGTTTTGCCGACGAAGAAGACGGCTACGAGGCCGGGGCCGGTGTGGGCGCCTATGATGGGGCCTATGTGGGTGTAGAAGATGTCCTTGAAGTGGCACTCGGCGTTTATGGCCTCGCCGAATTCGCGGGCCTTCTCGGGGCAGTCGGCCTCGGAGATGACGAGGGTCTGGTTCGCGGCGTCGGTCACGAGCTCCTTCACGTCCTGCACCATCTTTTTGAGGCAGGCCTTATCGCCGCGCACCTTCTGCCAGACCTCGAGGTGGCCCTCGTAGTCGAGGTGCATTATGGGCACAATCTTGAGCGCGGTGCCGAAGGCGGCGCTGGTGCGGCTGACGCGGCCGCCGCGGTAGAGGTAGCTGAGGTCGTTCGTCGTGAAGATGGCCTGCACCTCGTGGTGCATGGCCTCGACGTCCGCGGCGTTCTCCTCGAGGCCGAGGCCGCGGTCGCGGTTCGCGGCGGCGTGCATGACTATGAGTCCGAAGCCGGCGGAGGCGTTGGTGGAGTCGACTACGCGGCACCTCCAGCCCGGGAACTCCTCCATGAGCTGCGCCGCGGCGCTCCTGGCGTTGTCGCAGCTGCCGGATATGGCGAGCGCGAGGGATATGTGCAGCACGTCCACGCCCTTCTCCGCAAAGGGACGCCAGAACTCGGTGAACTCGCCGGGGTTAATCTGGCTGGTCTTCGCCACGCCGCCGGCGCGCATGAGGTCGTAGAACTCGCGGAAGCTCTCCTCCGTCATGCCGTCGACCATGGGCTCGCCGTCCATGGTGAAGGGCATATGATAGGGCACGACGCCTATCTCGCGGCACTTTTCGAGCGAGAGGTCGCAGCCGGAGTCGGCTGTAATCTGATAGCTAGTTTCGGACATACGTCCTCCTCCTTTACTTAGTCAGTACTTACTGTTTCCCCCTTCCGCAGATTATAGCGCGTTAGCCCGATATAATCAAGTGCTAATTCACAGTTTAACGTTGAAATGCGCCCTGCCCGGTGCTATACTGTTGCATGGTAAATTAAGCTATCGGCGAGATAGCGTGAGGAGGAAGACAATGACTTTACACGAGCTGAAGCTCCGGGCCGCGAAGGCGCGCCTTCTGGGGCTGGAAATGGTCTATACCGCCGCGAGCGGGCACATAGGCGGCTCGCTCTCCGCCATGGACATCCTGACGGAGCTCTACGGCGAGGTGCTGCGCGTCGACCCGGCCGACCCGCGCAATCCCGGCCGCGACCGCTTTGTCATGAGCAAGGGCCACTGCACGCCGGGGCTCTATCCCAGCCTCGCCCTCGCCGGGTTCTTCCCCGTGGAGGACCTGAAGCTCTTCCGCAGCATAGAGGGCCACTACTCCGGCCACCCCGACATGGTCCACGTGAAGGGCGTCGATATGTCCACGGGCTCGCTGGGCCAGGGCCTCGCCTGCGCCGGCGGCATGGCCCTCGCCGGGAAGATAGACGGCAGGGACTACCGCGTCTACGCCCTCATGGGCGACGGCGAGATAGAGGAGGGCGAAATCTGGGAGGCCGCGATGGCCATCCATAAATATAAGCTCGATAACCTCTGCGGCATCATCGACGTGAACGGCCTCCAGATAGATGGCAAGACCGCCGACGTCATGCCCTCCGAGCCGCTGGACGCCAAGTTCGCCGCCTTCGGCTGGCACGTCATAAAGGCCGACGGCCACGACTTCGAGAGCCTGCGCGCCGCCTTCCGCGAGGCCGCGGAGACCAAGGGCGTCCCGAGCATGATACTCGCGCGCACCACCAAGGGCAAGGGCGTCTCCTTCATGGAGAACAACGCCGGCTGGCACGGCAAGGCGCCCAACGCCGAACAGTACGAGACCGCCCGCGCGGAGCTCCTCTCCGCGATTAAGGAACTGGAGGCAGAGTGATATGGCTGAGAAAATAGCTACCCGCGCCGTATACGGCAAGTGCCTCGTCGAATTCGCCGAGCAGTACCCCGAGCTCGTCGTGCTCGACGCCGACCTCGCCAGCGCCACCATGACCAAGGGCTTCGCCGCCGCCTATCCCGGGCGCTTCTTCGACATGGGCATCGCCGAGGCCGACATGACCGGCTTCGCCGCCGGCCTCGCCGCCTGCGGGAAGAAGCCCTTCGTGAACTCCTTCGCCATGTTCACCGCCGGCAGGGCCTGGGAGCAGGTGCGCAACTCCGTCGCCTATCCGCATCTGAACGTCAAGTGCGTCGGCTCCCACGGCGGCCTCTCCGTCGGCGAGGACGGCGCCACGCACCAGTGCGTCGAGGACCTGGCCCTCATGAGCGCCATCCCCGGCATGGTCGTCGTCAACCCCTGCGACGGCAATGAGATGCGCGCGGCCGTCAAGGCCCTGCTCGAGTACGAGGGCCCGGCCTACCTTCGCCTCGGCCGCATGGCCGTCGAGACCGTTACGGACAGCGTCGAGGGCTACGAGTTCGCCCTCGGCAAAGCCGCGAAGCTGCGCGAGGGCAGGGACGTCACAGTCTGCGCCACCGGCCTTATGGTCCAGCGCGCCCTCGCCGCCGCCAAAATCCTCGCCTCCGAAGGCATAAGCGTCCGCGTGCTCGACTTCCACACGATAAAGCCCCTCGACGCCGAGGCCGTCGCCGCCGCCGCCAAAGAGACCGGCTGCATCGTCACGACCGAGGAGCACAGCGTCATAGGCGGCCTCGGCAGCGCCGTCGCGGCCTGCGTCTGCGAGAACTGCCCCGTCCCCGTCCTGCGCCACGGCGTAAACGACGAGTTCGGCCGCTCCGGCAAGGCCGAGCTGGTCCTCTCGCACTACGGCCTCACGGCTGAGGGGATAGCGGACAAAGTTCGCTCCGCCATCGCGCTAAAGAAATAGATGGTTGTTAACTTATCCACAATATACCGTGCTTATTCCGAGTATTTTGTATACATCAACAAAATTTGAGGTCAATCTTCGTATGAAACGTGCATTGTAAAATCGCTTCATATGCGCTATGATATAAGTACCAAAAGCTGATAGCGAAGCACGGGAGAGTTTAGAGGTGCGAAATCGCGGGTCGCCCGCGTTTCGCACCTTTTTTGTTTGCATCCGGCCGTATAACAGCCGCGCTGCGGACAGAAACTCTGTATGGCTGACGCAGAAGATGCCAGAAGGAGGGAACGGTCATGGTCGGCAGATTGGGATTTTTCGAGGACGAGCCGATAATAGCGGCGGTTAAGAGCGAGGAACAGCTCACGCGCGCCATTGCCTCGGACTGCAACATTATATTCTTTCTCTTCGGCAATATCTGCAACATCTCATCCCTCGTGAAGCGCGTCGCCGACGCGGGGAAGCACTCGCTGGTCCACGCGGATCTCGTCAACGGCCTGGCGGCCAAGGAGATTGCCGCGGACTTCATACGGAGCTACACCTGCGCCGACGGCATTATCAGCACGAAACCGCAGCTCCTGCGCCACGCGCGGGAGGTCGGGCTGGTCACGGTACTGCGCGTGTTCGTCCTGGACAGCATGGCCCTGGACAACATCGACAAGCTGCGCACGGCCTGCAACCCCGACCTCATCGAGCTGGTGCCCGGCATCGTGCCCAAGGTTATAAAGCAGGTGAAGTCCCTCTACCGCACGCCTATTATAGCGGGAGGGCTCATCCGCGACAAGGAGGACACGGTAAACGCGCTGGCCGCCGGGGCAATAAGCATCTCCACGAGCTGCGAGGCCGCGTGGAGGGAAATGGGGGTGAGCTGAGCCGCCGGAGGGCGGAGAGACATTTGTGAAAGGAAGCGGTAGCCATGAAGTACATTATGGCCCTGGACCAGGGCACGACCAGCTCTCGCTGCATCCTCTTCGACCGCACGGGCAGGATATGCTCCGCCGCGCAGAAGGAGTTCACGCAGATTTACCCGCAGCCTGGCTGGGTCGAGCACGACGCGCAGGAGATATGGGACACGACGCTCGAGGTCGCGCGCATCGCGATGCTCAAGATTAAGGCCCCCGCCCGCGAAATAGCCGGCATAGGCATCACCAACCAGCGCGAGACCTCCGTCGTCTGGGACAAGGAGACCGGCGAGCCCGTCTGCAACGCCATAGTCTGGCAGTGCCGCCGCACGAGCGAAATGGTCGACAGGCTCATCGCCGGCGGCTATGGACACATGATACGCGCGAAGACCGGCCTCGTGCCCGACGCGTATTTCTCCGGGACGAAGCTCAAATGGATACTCGACAACGTCCCCGGCGTGCGCGGGAGGGCCGAGCGCGGCGAGCTGCTCTTCGGCACGGTCGACAGCTGGCTCATCTGGAAGCTCACCGGCGGAATGGCTCACGTCACGGACTATACGAACGCCTCGCGCACGATGCTCTTCGACATCCACCGCCTGTGCTGGGACGAGGAGCTGCTGAAGCTGCTGGACATCCCGGCGTGCATGCTGCCCGAGGTGCGCCCCTCCAGCCAGGTATACGGCTGGTCGAGCTACGAGCTCTTCGGCGGGGAAATCCCCGTTGCCGGCGCGGCCGGCGACCAGCAGAGCGCCCTCTTCGGCCAGTGCTGCTTCGAGCCGGGAGACATGAAGAACACCTACGGCACCGGCTGCTTCCTGCTCATGAACACGGGTTCCGAGCCTGTAGAGAGCAAAAACGGCCTCATAACCACCATTGCCGCCACACTCCCCGGCCAGGTGCAGTATGCGCTCGAGGGCAGCGTATTCACCGGCGGCGCGGCAGTCCAGTGGCTGAGAGACGAGCTCGGCGTCATATCCAGCGCGGCGGAAAGCCTGGAGTATGCCGAGAGCGTGCCCGACACGGCGGGCGTCTATGTCGTCCCCGCTTTCACGGGCCTCGGCGCGCCGTATTGGAACCAGTACGCGCGCGGAATGATTACGGGCGTCACGCGCGGCTTCTCGAGGGCGCACCTCGTGCGCGCCACGCTGGAGAGCATAGCGTACCAGACCTGCGACATATGCGAGGCGATGGAGCGCGACGCGGGAGTGCCGCTAACGCAGCTGAAGGTCGACGGCGGAGCCTCGGCGAACAACTTCCTCATGCAGTTCCAGGCGGACATCTTATCGAGCGAGGTCGTCCGTCCGAAATGCATAGAGACAACCGCCATGGGCGCGGCCTACCTGGCCGGCCTGGCCGTCGGCTTCTGGCAGGGCCTCGACGACGTCCGCGCAAGCTGGGAGACGGAGAAGGTCTTCGCCCCCGAAATGCCCGCCCCTCAGCGCGAATCCCTGCTGAAAGGCTGGCAGAAAGCCATAAAATCCGCCCTTGCCTGGACGGAAGACTGATTACGTACGAATTAAAAACCTTCAAGCGATATTGGGAGATGAGAGATTAAGAGGCTTGAGCCTAAAAAAAGGAGGGGAATATGAAGAA
>DVKN01000190.1 GCA_018716005.1 Candidatus Scatomorpha stercoravium | reverse complement strand
CTGCAATGGAAATGTAATGTGGGAGGAGGTTTACTCGGGTGCGCGGGTGTGGTATACTTAAACGTAAACTTTTACGGGAGGTGAGGCCGCATGGCGCGTGAGAGCGGCGTAAAATCCATTGCGTCGAACCGCAAGGCGTTCCATGATTACTTTGTGCTGGAGCGCTACGAGGCGGGCATAGAGCTCTTCGGCACCGAGGTAAAGAGCATCCGCGCGGGCGGCGTGAACCTCAAGGACAGCTTCTGCACGGTCAAGGACGGCGAGCTCTTCGCGAGGGGCCTGCGCATAAGCCCTTACGAGCAGGGCAATATCTTCAACCGCGACCCGCTCCGGCCGAAGCGGCTGCTGATGCACAAGCGGGAGATAATGAAGCTCAACGCCCGTGTCATGCAGGACGGCGTAGCGCTGGTGCCGCTCTCGCTGTACTTCAAGGACGGGAGAGTTAAGCTGGAGCTGGGCCTCTGCAAGGGCAAGAAGCTCCACGACAAGCGCGACGCCGAGGCCGAGCGCTCCGCGAAGCGCGATATGGACCGCGCTATCAAGGAGCGGTACTGAGAAGGGAGGAACCGACGTGAAGAAGCTCGTTTCCGCGCTCGCCGCGCTGGCGGTCGTCGTCTCCGCCGGCACCTCCGCGCTCGCCGCCGCGCCGCTCAGCGACGTTGAGCCCGGCGCGTGGTACTACGACTCCGTCGCGGCCATGACCGAGGCCGGCGTAATCGACGGGTATTCGGACGGCAGCTTCCGCCCGGAGGGCACCGTCACCGCGGCCGAGTTCGTCACCATGACGGCCCGCATCACCGGCGGAGACACCGGCGAAAACGACGGCTACTGGGCCGGGGTGCAGATGGAATACGCCTACGGCGCCGGCTGGGTGAGCGAGGAGCTCGTGCCCCGCGCCGAGCCCGACACGCCGGTGACCCGCGCGCTCGCCTGCAAGATAGTCGCGGCGGCGCTCTCGCTGAGCTATCCCGCAGGGACCGTGCTGCCCTTCGAGGACTCCGCCGAGGTTGACAACGCCCTCCTCAGCAGCGTGCTCGCCATGTACGCGAACGGCCTCATCGACGGCTTCGAGGACAATACCCTCCGCCCGAATGAAACGCTGACCCGCGCCCAGGCCGCCGCTCTGCTGTACCGCGCGGCCGGCGGCGAAATGGACTCCGATTACATCACCGCCGCGGGCTATACCGCGGAGCAGATAGTCGACTTCTTCTGCGACGTCGCCCTCGACGCCGAATACGGCAGCAGCGATAACAAAGTAATTAAGTGGGCCTCGCCCATCCGCTACTCCGTCACCGGCGCCGCCGGTGAGGAGCGCCTGGCCTTCCTGAAGGAGCTCGCCGACGAGCTCAACACCGTGCCCGGCTTCCCCGGGATAAGCCCCGCCCAGTCGGTGGAGGAGGCGAACCTGAAGATACATTTCGTCAGCTACGCCGAGATGACCGAGGCGACCGGCGGGAACTTTAACGGCTACGCCAGCGTCTGGTACGACGGGGAGCACGTGATAAACAGGGGCGACATATATTACAGCACCGAGATGGATCCCGAGAGCTTCCCCGGCGTGATAAGCGAGGAGCTGTGCCAGAGCCTCGGGCTCCTGCAGGACACATACGATTATCCCGAGAGCATATTCTATCAGTATCATACTGACGCCCAGCGGCCGTCGGCGCTCGACCGCGCGGTGATAGAGCTGCTTTACCGCCCGGAAATCCTCCCCGGCATGGACGAGGAGGCCGTCCGCGCGGCCGCAGCCGAGCTTGTGCGCTGAACAAGAGAGAAAGGACGATGCAACAATGCCCAACCCGACAGTGACCATCGAGATGGAGAACGGCGGAGTAATCAAGCTGGAGCTCTACCCCGAGAAGGCCCCGAACACCGTGAACAACTTCCTGAGCCTCGTGAAGCGCGGCTTCTATGACGGCGTCATCTTCCACCGCGTGATCCCCGGCTTCATGATTCAGGGCGGCGACCCCGACGGCACCGGCATGGGCGGCCCGGGCTACCGCATCCGCGGCGAGTTCAAGCACAACGGCTTCAGCAAGAACAACCTCAAGCACGAGCGCGGCGTCCTCAGCATGGCTCGCACCATGATGCCCGACACCGCCGGCAGCCAGTTCTTTATCATGCACGACAAGGCCCCGCACCTCGACAACGAATACGCGGCCTTTGGCAAGGTCATAGAGGGCATGGACGTCGTCGACGAGATTGCAAATACCCCCACCGACTACAACGACAAGCCGAAGACCCCGCAGCGCATGAAAAAGGTCACCTGCGAGACCTACGGCGTCGACTACCCCGAGCCGGTGAAGTTCTGACAGCCGAAAGTGTAACCCCACCCACAAAACCGGAGCCCGGCAAAGCGGCCCCGGTTTTGAGAGGGGCGCAAGGGAGCGCCATAAATCACCCCACCCACAAAACCGGAGCCCAGCGAAGCGGGTCCGGTTTTGAGAGGAAGAACAAACGGAGCGAAACGGATGTTCCCCGGCTCTGCCGGGGAACGCAGTGGAGCGCAGTTTGTTCTGACGAGACGAGGGGGCGTACTGGTTTCGACGGGGGTGTTGAGGCCGGAATAGCGGGCGGATGCGCCTGACATCCATAAAACGGGCACCTTATAAATTAAAGAACGACTCTGAGCCTGTTCTTCTCGCTGCCTAAGCAGTGAGCGTCCACGCCGGGAGGGCCGCGGCCCGGCTGCTGGGCGTTGATCAGCGGCGAACGTGAGTGCGTAACGCTTCTAGCGCACCATGCATCAGAAGCTACTAAATCCGGAAGTGTGAACGTTCACGTCCGGGTAAGGGAATGTAAATAACGCTCTGCGCCCGGAGAAGTTCCGTAGGATGCACCTTCGGACGGGGGTTCGATTCCCCCCGCCTCCACCACAACGAATAAATCCGAACCTTGCGCCGGTTGGCAATGGGTTCGGATTTATTCTTATCATGAAAGAGGTCATTCCATAAGAAAGACTCTTTATGCAATCTTTTTGACTGCATGAAGAGCCTTTCTTGCGGTTTAACCATTTTTCGATATTTCCAACGCATATCCAAAATTCCGAACACAACGAAGCGCATGCCGATTATCTTTTTCCCATCCTAACTTGCGCCGAATTGTTTGAACATGGTGACTGACCAGTTTTCTTGCCTCGCCGTAGTCGGGTTCACGCCAAACTCTCTCATAGATTTGTCCGTGCGTCAATACATGGTTTGCGTTTTTATACAAGTACAAGAGAATCTCGTACTCCGTTTTCGTGAGCAAAATCTCTTGGCCATAGCAGAATACCCGGCGTTGGTTTTCACGAATCTCCAGGGCAGAAGATGTAGATTGCGTTTCAAACTGCGGCATTTCCATATAATCAATACGCGTGACCGAGCGGATTAAATTTTGAACTTTAAGGACAATATCTTCTTCTCCGTCCTCAAAGAACAAAAGCATCACTTTCAATGGACCTTTTTATCCTGCCTTTCCATGGACTGCTTCAGTTTTTCAAATGAATTCTCACTGACACCATGTTCCATATGGCAGGCCTCCTTTGCCGCCGTTTCAGGGTCCACACCTGCGGCAATTAACCGTTGCGTGAAGAAGCGGTGGCGCTCATAAATTTCTGCGGCAATTCTTTCTCCAGATGGCGTAAGTGTGACGGAACCGTCTTCATCCCGGCTTACATGTCCCATTTTCTCCAATTCTTTGACAGCCCGGCTCACAGAAGGAAGCGTGACATCCATCCGCTCCGCAATGTGGATGCAGCGAACCCTTCCGTGAGTCTGCCGCAAGGTAAATACCGCCTTTAAATAGTTCTCCATAGAGGATGTTAAGACCATAGGTTACGCCTCTCTTTTATTTATCCCGCAGCACATTGCGGTGATAGCGCAGCTTGCCCTGCTCCAGATAAAGCACGCAGTCAGCGGCCGCTGCAATCAAGTCCATGTCGTGGGTAATCAGCAGCAGGCATTTTCCCGCTGCGGCAAGCTGCCGGAGCAGCTTTACCGTCAGGCGCATATTGTACCCGTCCAGGCCGCTTGTGGGCTCGTCAAAGACCAGGAGGTCCCGGCCGCTCTCCGCCGCAAGCGCCAGCAGCAACCGCTGCTTCTGCCCGCCCGAGAGGGAGGCCGGATGGCGGACAGCAAAGGGCTCCAGACCCATTTCGTTCAGCCTTGCCAAAGCTGCCTGCCTGAGCTCCGGCGACGCCCTTTTTCCAATCAGGAATTCGTCTACCACAGTGGGGGCATAGAGCTGGTAGTCGGCATCCTGCTGCACGAAAAAGGACTGTTTGGTGCGGCGTTTTCGTTTCAGATATGCTCCATCAATTTGAACCGTTCCCATGGCACGGCATAGTCCGGTGATTGTACGGCACAACGTAGATTTTCCGGCGCCATTGGGCCCGGCGATGGCGAGGATTCTGCCGCTTCGGGCCGAAAAGGTGACGTCCTCTAAAATCTGCCGCCCGTCCAGCATACAGGAAATATGAGATGCTTGAAATGCATCCTCCGGCTTGGAGAGAAATGCCCCGCCCACCCGGAAAGCGGGCGGCTGGAAGGGGCGCAGCCCCATGACCGCCAGCTGCCCCTCTGTCAGGCTAAGCGCCTCGCTGCGGCTGTAAATGGCGGAAATCTCCCCATTCTCCATAAATACCAGCCGGTCAAAGGAGTCGCAGACATAATGAAAGCGGTGCTCTGAGAGCAGGATGGTATGCCCGGCCTCTTTCAAGCGGTACAGCAGGGCGCCCAAACGCACCATAGCGTCACTGTCCAGGTTGGCGGATGGCTCGTCCATGACGATGACCTTGGGTTCCATGGTGCAAACCGAAGCGATGGCAATCAGCTGTTTCTCCCCGCTGGAAAGCGGGAAGATTCGCCGGTCCAGCAGGCGCTGAAGGTTCATCTGGCTACACACAGCCTCCACCCGCTGCTGCATCACAGATTGCTCCATGGGAATATTCTCCATGCCAAGAACGATCTCATCTGTGGTATTTGTGGTAAAAAACTGGCTGCGGGGGTCCTGGAACACGCTTCCCACC
>DVKN01000189.1 GCA_018716005.1 Candidatus Scatomorpha stercoravium | reverse complement strand
ATAATCTCGAGATGGCCGGGGTTAATCTCGGGTATGACCATCGGCACGTCCGGCGTCCAGCGGTTCGCGGAGTTGTTGGAGACGACGGGCGTCTCGCTCTTCGCGTACTCCTCCTCGAGGGCGCGTATCTCATCGGCCTTCATGTCCACGGCGGAGAAGACGAAGTCCACCTCGCCGGAGACGCCCTCGACGTCGGCCGCGTCCTTTATGACTATGTCCTTCGCGCACTCCGGCATCGGCACGTCGAGCGCCCAGCGCCTGCCGGCGGCCTCGCCGTAGGTCTTGCCTGCGCTGCGCGCGCTCGCGGCTATAACCTTGAGCTCGAACCAGGGGTGATTCGCTATGAGGGTGACAAAGCGCTGGCCCACCATGCCGGTGCCGCCGATAACGCCTACCTTGAGTTTTTCCATTGCAAGACCTTCCTTTCGCACACGAAAGCATATTCGCGCGTGGATAAATTCATGCCGGGGGCATGCCGCGCTTGCATTTACGCGGCTCGGATACTATAATAGTGCTCGCCGAGCAAGCCCGGCTTTCCAATTATTTTACCACCCAAAACGCTGTGCGTCAATAAATCGTTAAATTATGGACACTATATCATCTGCATCCTCAGGAGAAAGCTATGAAGAAATCGGATTTTTATTTTGAGCTCCCGCCGGAGCTCATCGCCCAGACCCCGCTGGAGAAGCGCGACTCCTCGCGGCTCATGTGCATGGACCGCGAGACGGGCGAGGTGAGCCACCGCGTCTTTTCCGACCTCGCCGAGCTGCTGCGGCCCGGCGACTGCCTCGTCATGAACGACTCCCGCGTCCTGCCCGCGCGCCTCCTCGGCACGAGGGAGACGGGCGGCGCCGTGGAGGTGCTGCTGCTGCGCGACCTCGGCGGCGGGGAGTGGGAGTGCCTCACCCGTCCCGGCCGCAAAACCAGGCCGGGCACGCGCCTGAGCTTCGGCGGCGGCGAGCTCAGCGCGGACGTCGTCTCCGTCGCCGAGGGCGGCAACCGCGTGATAAAGTTCAACTACGACGGCATCTTTCTCGAGGTGCTCGAGCGCCTCGGGAAAATGCCCCTCCCGCCCTACATAAAGGAGGAATTGCAGGATTCCGAGCGCTATCAGACCGTGTATTCGCGCGAGCTGGGCTCAGCCGCCGCGCCGACGGCCGGGCTGCACTTCACTAAGGAGCTGCTTGAGAAGATTGCCGCAAAGGGCGTGCGCGAGTGCTTCGTCACGCTGCACGTAGGGCTCGGCACCTTCCGTCCCGTCAAGGAGGATGATATAGAGGACCACGACATGCACTCCGAGTTCTGCATCATCCCCGAGGAGACGGCGAGGATAATCACCGAGACGAAGCGCGCCGGCGGCCGCGTGGTCTGCGTCGGCACGACCAGCTGCCGCACGATAGAGAGCTTCGCGAACGAGGACGGCACAGTCGACGCGAAGAGCGGCTGGACGGATATCTTCATCTATCCCGGCTACAAGTTCAAGTGCATGGACGCGCTTATCACAAACTTCCACCTGCCCGAGAGCACCCTCGTTATGCTCGTGAGCGCCTTCGCCGGCCGCGAGCACATACTCAACGCCTACAACGAAGCCGTCGCCAATAAATACCGCTTCTTCAGCTTCGGCGACGCGATGTACCTCTACTGAGCAAAAATACCCGGCGCGAGATACCGCGGCGGGTATTATCATATGTCGTACAGCTCGCAGGCAGCGACGGCCGGACTCGGTGAGCGTGTATACGCGCCGGGGGCGCTCTCCGTTCTCCGTCTGCCAGACGGAGCTGAGCTTGCCGTCGGCCTCGAGCTTCTTGAGCGAGCGGTAGAAGCCGGTAACGTCCGCGCCGTCGGCGAGATGCCGCCGCTCGAGCTCTCGCAGCAGCTCGAGCCCGTAGGCGGGGCCTTCACAGAGTACGGACAATATCGCCGGCTGCACCAGCTTGTCGAGGTAATCGCCCTTGCAGGGGCACTTTTCAGCCATTTTCCACCTCCGGCCCTTCCGGGAAGAATCCGCACCCGCGCCCGAGGCACTGCTTATTTTCGGAGTGGAACGGGCATTTGAAGCCCTCGCGAACCGTAATTTCCACGCCCAGCGCCTCGCGCAGCCATACGGACGCCGCGGTCAAAACCGCGAAGGTCGTGCGCTTGCAGCAGCGCGGGCCGCGCGCACAGCTCGCGGCGATGGCGGCCTGGGTGCGGGCCGTGAGCTCGTTTACGCGCTGCCAGCTCTCGCCGGAGAGATAAGTCGCGCCGAGCAGCTCGCTCGCGCAGGCCCCCGCAGCCATTGAGCCGCCGCAGACGCCGTAATAGCCGCAGACGGCGGGCGGTATCCGCGCGCAGCGCGAGAGGAGCCTCTCCAGGTGCTCGCGCTTATCCTCGCCGAGGGCATTGCACCACGCGGCGCAGAGGCAGGCGGCGGTGAGATAGTGGTGCTCCGGGCCGTGGAAGCGGACGGTGCCGTCCCTCATCAGCCCGAGCGCCGGCTCGAGCGGGTCAGTCCCGACGTATGCCCCGGCGCGGCGCAGTATTTCCTCATGAGAGGCGGTTATGACGAACATTGCTCAATATCTCGACGCGCGGCCGCCGTTGCCGCGGCCCTCGTCCATCATGCCGAAGTTCTCGAGGAAGAAGGTGCGGGCCTTCAGGCCGTATTTCCCCTTCACGGC
>DVKN01000188.1 GCA_018716005.1 Candidatus Scatomorpha stercoravium | reverse complement strand
TGTGCGCGGGAAGGGAGAAAATATGCTTAAAATAAGCGAAGAGGAAAAGAAGGCCCTCAAGGGGCGCGGGATAATCATGACGAACGACGGCGAGCACTTTGTGGCGCGCGTCGTCTCGAGCAACGGCGTGTTCACGGCGGAGCAGCTGCGCGCGCTCACCGACGCCGCCGAGAAATACGGCAACGGCAAGCTCGCCCTGACCGTGCGCCTCACGGTGGAAATCCAGGGCGTCAGCTACGAGAACATCGAGCCGCTGGCCGCGGCGGTGGAGGCCTGCGGCCTCGTCACCGGCGGCACGGGCAGCGTCGTGCGCCCGGTCGTCGCCTGCAAGGGCACGGTCTGCGTCCACGGGCTCGAGGACACGCAGGAGTTCGCCGACGAGCTCTTCCGCGAGTTCTACCTCGGCTGGCACAGCGTGAAGCTGCCGCACAAGTTCAAGATAGCCGTCGGCGGCTGCCCGAATAACTGCGTCAAGCCCGCGCTGCACGACTTCGGCGTATTCGGCCAGAGCGTGCCCGAGCTGCACGCCGGCGAGTGCAAGGCCTGCGGCAAGTGCGCCTGCGTCGAGAAGTGTCCCGTCAAGGCCTGCTCGAAGGGCCCCGACGGCAAGCTCGTCATAGACTGGGACAAGTGCACCAACTGCGGCAAGTGCATCCCCGCCTGCCATTTCGGCGCCGTCAGCGAGAAGCAGCGCGGCTTCGCCGTGTACATAGGCGGCATCTGGGGCAAGACCCAGCGCCTCGGCACGCGCGTCCCCGGCATATTCAGCAGGGAAGAGGTCCGCTCCATGGTCGAGAAAGCGCTCCTGCTCTTCCGCGAGCAGGGCGTGACCGGCGAGCGCTTCGGCCGCACGATAGACCGCGTGGGCGCGGACAAGTTCATCGAGATGCTCCTCGCGGACGACGTCCTCGCGCGCAAGGAGGAGATACTCTCCGAGCCCAAGCACACCGTGGGCGGCGCGAGCTGCTGAGCGGCGAAGCAATAATCCAGAAGGGAGCCGGGGGAGCCCTGCCATGGGGTTCCCCCCAATTGTCTTTGAATGAGAAGGACCATCACCGGTATACTGCTCCTCGCCCTGCTGCTGTCCGCCTGCGGCGCGGGCGGGGGCGCGGAGGATAAGGCCGCGGGGGATGCGCTCGTCTTCACCGACGACCTGGGCCGGAGCGTCGCCGCCCCGGCGAAACCGGCGCGCGTCGCGGCGCTCATAGGCTCCTTTGCCGAGGTCTGGTGCCTCGCCGGGGGAGAGGATACGCTCATAGCCGCCGCGGACGACGCCTGGACGAGCTTCGACCTGGGCCTCGGCCCGGAGGTCGCGAACCTCGGCGTGGTTAAGCAGCCCAGCCTCGAGACGCTGCTCGCCTCGGAGCCGGATTTCGTCCTCGCGAGCGTGAACACCGCCGCCGACCTCGAGCTGGAGGGCGTGCTCTCCGCCGCCGGGATACCGGCCGCGTACTTCGACGTGCAGAGCTTCGAGGACTACCTCAATATGCTCGACATATGCACCCAGCTCACCGGGGAGCGGGAGAACTATGAGAAGCACGGCCTCGCCGTCCGCGAGGAGATAGACGCCGCCAAAGCCCGCGCCGACGGCAGCGCGCCCACCGTGCTCGTGATACGCGCCACCGGCGTGAGCTGCAAGGTGAAAGCGAGCTATGACAGCGTCGCCGGGGAGATGCTGCGCGACCTCGGCTGCGTGAACGTCGCGGACTCGGACGCGGCGCTGCTCGAGAGCCTCAGCCTCGAGGCGGTAATCGCCGCGGAGCCGGACTATATCTTCGCCGTATTGCAGGGCTCGGACCCGGAGCGGGCCATGGAGACGCTCAGCGAGACGCTGCTCTCGAACCCCGCCTGGTCGGGGCTCAGGGCCGTGCGCGAGGGGCGCTTCTATACGCTCGAGCACGAGCTCTATAACCTGAAGCCCAACGCCCGCTGGGGGGAGGCCTATGAAAAGCTCGCCGAAATACTCTACGCATAGGGCGCGCCTATTCGCGCTGCTGGCCGCGATGCTCGCCGCCGCGGCGGCGCTCTCGCTGGCCCTCGGGCCGGTCGGCGTGCCGTTAGGCGAGGTGCTGCGCGCCCTCTTTTCGGGGGACGACGCCTCGGCCGCGGCGCGGATAGTGGTATACGCCCGGGCCCCGCGCACGGCCGGCTGCATACTCGCCGGGGCCTCGCTCGCCGTGGCCGGAGCGATAACGCAGAGCGTCCTCGCGAACCCGCTCGCCTCGCCGGGCACAGTCGGCGTGAACGCCGGGGCCGGCCTCGCCGCCGCGATATGCTGCGCCATAGCGCCGGACTCGCTCGCTCTCGTGCCCGCCGCCGCTTTCGCCGGGGCCATGGCCGCCGCCCTGCTCGTGCTCTTCATAGCCGAGCGCACCGGCGCGAGCCGCATAACGCTCGTCCTCGCGGGCGTGGCCGTCAGCAATATCCTCGCCGCGCTCGTGGACGCGGTCGTCACCTTCGCGCCCGACGCGCTGAACGCCTACGCGGACTTCCGCATAGGCTCCCTCGAGAGCCTCAGCATGGAGCGCCTCGCCTGGCCGGCCGCCGCGGCCGCCGTCGGGCTCGCCGCCGCGTTTTCGCTCACGAACGAGCTCGACGTCCTCTCCCTCGGCGGGGAGACGGCGCGCGGCCTCGGCATGGACGCGGGGCGGATGCGCGTGCTACTGCTCGCCGTCGCCGCGGCCCTCGCGGGGGCGACGGTCAGCTTCGCCGGCCTGCTCGGCTTCGTTGGCCTCGTCACGCCGCACATCATGCGCCGCTTCTCCGGAGGGGAGGCGAGGGCGCTGCTGCCCGCCTGCGCCCTGGGCGGGGCGGTGCTGCTGCTCGTATGCGACACGGCCTCGCGGCTCGTCTTCGCGCCCTACGAGCTGCCCGTCGGCATAACGCTCTCGCTCATAGGCGGGCCCTTCTTCATATGGCTGCTGCTGCGGCAGAGAAGGGGGCGCACGGCATGATAGAGCTCCGCTCCCTCCGCGCCGGATACCGTGACGGCGCGGTGATAGAGGACGTCAGCCTGAACTTCCCGGCGGGGAAGGTCACGGTGCTCTGCGGCCCGAACGGCTGCGGGAAGAGCACGCTGCTGCGCGCCTCCATAGGCATGATACCCCGCCTGGGCGGCGAGGTGTACATAGACGGCGACGAGCTCTCGACGCTCACGCGGCGCGAGGTCGCGCAGCGCGCGGCCTATATGCCCCAGGAGCGGCCCGTGCCCAGTATAAGCGTGCGCCGCATGGCGCTGCACGGGCGCTTCCCCTATCTCGGCTGGCCGCGGCGCTATACGCGCGAGGACTATGCCGCCGCGGAGCGCGCCCTCGCGAGGGCGGACGCCGCGGAGCTCGCGGACAAGCCACTGCCGGAGCTCTCCGGCGGCGAACGGCAGCGCGCGTATCTCGCGATGGCCCTCTCGCAGGAGACGGCGAGCGTCCTCATGGACGAGCCCACCGCCTTCCTCGACGCCGCGCACCAGCTCGCCGTCATGGACACCGCCGCCTCCCTCGCCCGCGAGGGCCGCGCCGTCGTGCTCGTGCTGCACGACCTCTGCCTCGCGCTCCGGCGCGCGGACAGCATAGCGGTCATGGACTCCGGCGCGGTGACCGCCTGGGGCGGCGCGGACGAGGTCTTCGCCTCCGGCGCGCTCGAGCGGGCCTTCAAAGTGAAAATCCGCCGGGTCATGACGCCCGACGGCTGGCAGTATTATTACGTATGAGGTGATAAATATGGCTTATTTCCCCATGTTTGTGGACTTGACGGGCAAGAACGTCCTGGTGATTGGCGGCGGGGCCGTCGCGCTGCGCAAGTGCGAGAAGCTGCTGCCCTACGGCTGCGAGATAACCGCGGCGGCCGGGCGCTTCCTCCCGGGCTTCATCTCCCTGCCGGGCGTGAAGCTTATCTTCCGCGCCGTGGAGGAGGGCGACCTTGAGGGGCGCGACATGGTCATCGCCGCCACGGATGACAAAAGCGTCAACCGCTATCTGGCCGAGGAGTGCCGCCGGAGGCGCATCCCCGTCAACGTCGTCGACGACGAGAAGAGCTGCGACTTCCTCTTCCCGGCCCTCGTCATGCGCGGGCGGCTGAGCGCGGGCTTCTGCACCGGCGGGGCCAGCCCCACGGCGAGCGCGCATTTCGCGCATGAGTTCGAGGAGAGCCTGCCCGACGGCATAGAGGAGATACTCGAGTTCATGGCCGGCATACGGCGGCGCGTCATAGACTACATCCCCGACCAGCGCCGCCGCGCGCGCATATTCGCCCTGCTCTTCGCCGCCGCCGTCGAGGCGGGTGGCGAGCCGGACGAGGAGACCGTCGCCGCCATAGTCCCGGAGCTCTGCGAGTGAGCGGCCGCGTCAGCATCGTCGGCGCGGGCTGCGCCCCGGGCCTCATAACCGCGCTCGGGCTCGAGCGCCTCGGCAGCTGCGGTGCGGTGCTGTACGACGATCTCATAGACCCCGGGCTCCTCGCCGCCGCCCCGGAGGGCGCGGAGCGCGTATACGTCGGCAAGCGCGCGGGCCGGCCCAGCGCCGGGCAGGACGGGATAATCCGGCTCATGGCCGGATACGCCTCGCGCGGGCTGGACGTCGTGCGGCTGAAGGGCGGCGACCCGCTCATATTCGGGCGCGGCGGCGAGGAGCTCATGGCGCTCAACGCTCTGGGCATATGCTGCGAGCTCATCCCGGGTGTCACCAGCGCCGCCGCCGTCCCGGCCCTCTGCGGCATCCCGCTCACGCACCGCGGCCTGAGCCGGGGCTTCGCCGTCGTGACGGCCCATACGGGCGTCGGCTCGGGCCTGCCGGACTATTTCCCCGGCCTCGCCGACTTCCCCGGGACGCTCTGCGTGCTCATGGGCCTCGGCCGCCTCGCGGAGATAGCCGCGAGCCTCATCGCCGGAGGGAAGGACCCCGCCGTGCCCTGCGCCGTCTGCTCCGCCGGGAGCGCCGCGGCGCGCTATTGCGTCCGAGGGACGCTCGCGGACATAGCGGAGAAGGCCGCCGGCCTCCCGGCCCCGGCCGTCATAGTGATAGGCCCCGCCGCCGCGCTGGATATCTCGCCTGCAAAAACCCTCCCGCTCGCCGGACGCCGCGTGGGGCTCACGGGCACGAGGCGCATGAATGCCGCCCTGGGCCGCGCGCTCCGGGAGCTGGGCGCGGAGCCCTTTACGGCCTGCGAGACGCTGCTGCGCCCGCTGGACGCCGCCGGCGAGCTCTGCGAGGGCGCGCACTGCCTCGCCTTCACCAGCGTGTACGGCGTCGGGCTGTATTTCGAGAGGCTGCTCGCCTCGGGCCGGGACGCGCGGAGCCTCGCGGGCGTGAAGCTCGCCGCCGTCGGCCGCGCCACCGCCGCCGCGCTCGCCTCGCGTGGGCTGAGGGCGGACTTCGTCCCCGATACGCAGACCACGGCCGGCCTCGCGGATACGCTGCTCCGCGCGCTCCCGGCGGGGGAGAGCGTCTGCCTCTACCGCTCCGCCGAGGGCGACGAGGCGCTCGCCGCGCGGCTCTCGGAGCGCTTTGAGCTGCGCGACATCCGCGCCTATGAGGCCGTGCCGGGCCCGTACGCCGCGGGCGCGGAGCGCATAGCGAGAGCGGACTGCCTCGCCTTCACCAGCGCCGCCACCGCCTCGCGCGCCCTCGGCCGGATAGGCCCCCTGCCCGCACATATCCCCCTCGCCGCCATAGGCGCCCCCACCGCGAAGGCCCTCTCCGGCCTCCCGAACCCCATAATCACAGCCCCCGCCCCCTCCGCCCAATCCCTAGCCCAGGCAATATCCGCCGCGCTGGGATAAAAGAAAAGGCTCCCCCAAGCGGGGGAGCCTTATTTGCGCTTTTAGAAGCCCTTCCTCGTGTGCATTATCTGACAGATGCTCTCAATGCGGGTGCGGAGCGCTTCCTCGCTGTACTCGCGGTCGTCCCAGAAGTCGGCCTCGATGTAATAGTGCGGGACGCCTGTGGCCTTCTGCACTATCTCGGCGCACATCTTCTGGTGCGCGCCCAGCCAGCGGTCGAAGTCGAAGAAGCCCATGAGCATTCCGTCGGGGTTGTTGGCCTTGACCTTCTCTATCATGGCGTCGGCCTCGTAGCCCATGTTCTGGCCCAGCGGCATCTTCAGCCACTGCTCGGCCATGCCCATATAGGGGTCGTCGCCGTAGGCGGAGGGCTTCATCTGGTTGCGGGAGGGCGTCAGCGTCTGGCTGAAGGTGGTGGCGACGCCGTTCTCGCGGAAGACCTTGTCTATCCAGGGGATGCACCAGGGCACGAAGTAGCTGCCGACCTTGGGAGAGCCCTTCGGGAGTATGCCCTCGCCGGCCTTGACGGCGGCGCGGACCTCGCTGAGCATGATGTCGAGCGCCTCTTCGAGGTACTTGTAGCCGAAGTTCAGCGGCACGCCTATGCCGTCCTGGAACATGGTGATGGCCGCGCCGCCCAGCGGGACGGGGTCGGAGTTGCAGACGAGGTTACAGAGCATACCGAGCTTGAAGAGGTAGCGGCCGGCGTCAGCCAGGGCCTGCTTGAAGTCCTCGTCCGTGGGATAGATGCCGGTGAGCTCGCTCATCTTCTCGATGTCGGAGCGGATGACCTTGCTAAGGTAGCGGATGCGCGGCTCCTCGTCGTCGGCCTCGCCGAAGTAGGTGTCGTGCGGGATGCGGCTTATGACGTAGGTCCAGGAGTCGTCCACGAGGCACTGGATGAGCTCGTCGGTCTTCGGGCCCTCGTCGCAGTTGAAGCCCCAGCTCCAGATGACGTCCGGCGGCGCGATGAGGTCGGTGGCGAAGGCCACGAGACGGGTCTTGTTGAGCGGGCAGTGGCGGCAGCCGTAGTTGAAGCCCATCTCCTCGGCCTTGGCTATCAGGGGGCCGCCCTTGTGGAAGAAGCCGTTAAGCGTCTGGATAAGCACCAGGTCGGGGAAGGAGACGTGGACATTGTCGCCCCCGGCGCGCTTAAAGGCGGTGTAGGGCGTGACGACGGCGGGGAGGATGCCGTAGATTATCTTCTTGCCCTCGGCCTTGTACTGCTTGGTCTTGAGCACCTCGATGCACTCGCGCGTCCAGGCGCCTATCAGCTTGCGCACGCCGCGGTACTGCACGTTCCAGCACTGGGGGATGTATTCCTCGACCGCGTAGCGCACGTCCTCGTCGCTGAGGCCGAGCACGTCCGCGCACATGAGCCAGTCCGGGAGGATGGCGTCAAGCTCCTCGCCTTCAAAACCGGCGAGCTCCAGGAAGCGGGAGTTTATCTCTTTGCCAGCCATTTATTTTCCCTCCTTCAGATACTGCACGAAGCTCTCGATGCGGGTGTTGAGCGGGCCCATCTCCTCGCGGGAGTAGGAGTAGCTCGTCTCGAGCTTCAGGAGCGGCACGCCCATCTCGCCGAGCCATTTAGCGACGCAGGAGTACTCCATGTCGTATATCTCGTCGAAGGCGAGCTGGTACCAGATGACGCCGTCGCACCTGCCGGCGGCTATGAGCTCCTTCATGCGCTGGAAGCGCGTCTTCCAGGCCGGCTGGAAGAGGTCGATGGGCAGGGTGTCGAGATAGCGGTTGCGCGCGAAGTTTACGAGCAGGTCGCCCTCGGTGTCGACGTCCTTCTCGGTGACGCGCACGCCCTCGTCGAACATATCCGCGGTCACGGCGCAGCCGTAGCCGTCGAGCAGGCGGGGCACGGTGTAGTCGCCGATGGCGACGACGCGGCCGGCCATCAGCACGCGCGGGGCGTCCGCCGCGAAGGGACGCTCGCCGCCGGCCTCGAGCTCGGTGCAGAGGCTCTCGAGCTCGCAGGCGAACTTCTCGGGCTCGCCCAGGGAGAAGCTCAGGTGCTGGAGCTTCATGTAGTCCTCAAAGCCAATGGCGCACTGTTCCTCGCGGCGCAGGGCGTCCAGGCGGCGGAAGGCGGTGTTTATGCGGTTCGAGACGGCGACGTTGGCCCTGGCGGCGTCCATATCCACGCTCTTGCCGGTCGTCTCCTCGACGCGGCGTATGAGGGCACGCAGGGAGTCGCAGTAGTACTCGAAGGCGACGGGCTTCTCCCAGTCGGCGGGGACGCCGACCTTGCAGACCTTGACGCCCTTGAACTCCATGAGCTCGCTGATGCGGCCGACGTGGCAGTCCGTCTCCGCGATGGTGACGAAGTCGGCGGCCGGGGTGATGGGGTCGAGGCCCAGCTCCATGTAGCCCGCCATTGAGCGCGAGAGCGGGTTCATGAAGCGCAGCATGTAGTCGAGCACGGCGTCCGTGGGCTCCGGCTCGCCGCCGCGGCACATGAAATAGGTGTTGGCCCCCGCGGCGCGGATGAGTTCCTCTGGGATAAAGGTGCTGTTGTACTCGATGAGCGGCGTCCCGGCCCGCTTGGCCGCCACAAGCTCGCGCACCTTGGCCTGAGATTCGCGGCTCAGGCGCTGGACTGTGTCTTTTACCGGCAAGTGAATTCCTCCTTTGATTATGGCTTATTATCCATACAACGTAAGTTTACGCTGTAATTTTTCTTTTTCTTCATTATAAATGACTGTTGTTAATCTGTCAACACTTGCGAATATTAAGCAATATACATAAAAATCCGCCCCGGCAGGGGCGGATTGTGCTTTTGCGCGCCGACGTTATTCCAGCTTGAAGAGGCGGGCGCTTTCGGGGGGGAGGGTGAGCTTTATGAGGCCGCGTTCTACGCGGCATTCGGTGCCGGTGAGGAGACATTCGCCGCGCCTGAGGTCCTTCGAGCGCAGCTCGTCGAGCTCGGCGCCTGTGAGGCCGGCGTTGGTGAGCCAGAGGTCGATGACGACCTCACGCGGCTCGGCCGCGCGGTTCACGGCGGCGAGGAAGAAGCCGTCGTCCGCCGCCTCGCCGAAGCAGTCCCGCCCGCCGGAGATGAAGCGCAGGACGCCGAGCACGTCGGCGTGCGGGGAGAATATGGCGGCGGCGCCGCAGTTGAGCGCGTCGTTGTCCCTGTGGAGGCGGCCGAGGGCTTGGTACCACTCCGTGAGCGGCCGGGCTCCCTCGGTGAAGGGCGCGCGGTTAAAGGGGTCGAGCATACCGTTCATGCCCGTCTCGTCGCCGTAATAGACCGCGGGCACGCCCGGGACGGCGAACTGCACCATGGCCGCCAGGCGCTGCATGGCCGCGCCGCGTGCGTCCTGGCTGTCGCTCACGAGGAAGCGCGCCTGCTGCTCGCGGGTCATGCCCCGCGCGTCGAGCCTCGTCGCGAGGGCCGTGCGCGCGCGCTCCACGTCGTGGGAGCTGAGCAGGTTCATGAGCGCGTAGTACATGGGCAGGGGGTAGTTGAGGCGCTGCTTCAGGAGGAAGCCCTTGAGCGCCCAGGCGTCGGAGCGGAAGCAGAAGAAATCCAGCACCGCGCTGCGGAAGGGGTAGTTCATGACCGAATCCAGGGCCGTGCCGAGGGCGTAGCGGCGGCGCGAGCCGTAGGAGAACTTCGTCGTCGCGTCCTCCCAGACCTCGCCGAGTATGGCGGCCTCGGGGTTCTCCGCCTTGGCGGAGGCGCGTATCTTCTCGAGCGTGTCGTCGGGGAGCTCGTCGGCCACGTCCAGGCGCCAGCCGGACGCGCCGCGCCGCAGCCAGGTCCTGACGACGCAGTCCTCGCCGGTGACGACGAGCTTTTCCCAGCCCGGGTCGTGCTCGTTCACCTCGGGGAGGTCGGGGAAGTTCCACCAGCAGCGGTACTGCTCCGGCCACTTCGAGAAGTCGTACCAGCTGTAGAAGGGCGAATTTTTCCCGGCGTTATAGGCCCCGTCGGAGCGGTAGTGGTTGTCGCGGTTGAAGTATATGCTGTCCGCGCCCGTGTGGGAGAAGACGCCGTCGAGCATTATGCGTATCCCGCGCTCCTTCGCCGCGGCCACGAGGCGCTCGAAGTCCTCGAGCGAGCCGAGGATGGGGTCGGGCTCCATGTAGTCGCCGGCGTCGTAGCGGTGGTTGCTGCGGGCGTCGACAATCGGGTTGAGGTATATGGTGCCGACGCCGAGGCTCTCGAGGTAGCCGAGCTTCTCCTCTATGCCGCGGAAGGTGCCGCCGAAGAAGTCGAGGGGGAAGTAGAAGCCGTCCTGGCTGTTCGGCTGCCAGTCCACCGGCTCGTCCCAGCCCTCGTGGTATTTGACCTGGCGGCCCATGGCGATGTGCCGCTCGACGCCGCGCCTCGCGGTGTCGCCTGAGTCACGCGCGAAGCGGTCGGGGAAAATCTGATACATGACGCCGCGGCGGAACCACTCGGGCGTCGCGAAGCCGCGCTCGTACACGGTAATCTGGAAGCCCTCGCCGCGCGTGCTCATGAGCTGGCCGAAGCGGCCGCCGTAGGCGGCGCAGAGCCAGAGCTCGCCGCTCTCGAGCGTGAGGCGGAAGCTGTACCAGAGCACGCAGGGCTCCTCGGGCGCGGAGAGGGTATAGGCCCAGTCGCCGCCCTCGGGGGCCATCTCGTACACGGCCTCATAGCCGTTGTCGCCGGAGACTACGAGCTCGGCGCTCTTCACCGCCGCGCGCCCGTCGGAGAAGGCGAGGCGCAGCGGGCTGCGTGTGCTCACGGCGCCGATGGGGCGGTGGAAGCGCTCCTCGGCGGGGTCGTGGGTGATGTAGGGTGTAAGTTCGGAAACTATCATAATTCGGCAAACCTGGCCGGATCAAGCGTGTAAAGCGCGCGCAGCGGGCAGGCCAGCTCCTCCTTCGTACAGTATACGCGCGAGCAGAGCGCGGCGGCGAGCAGGGTGAAGTCGGCCTCGGAGTCGCGCACTATGGCGCTCTCGCCTATCCTCAGCCAGTCGCCGGGCCAGATGGCCCAGAGCCGGGAGCGGAGGTGGTCGTTCACGACGCCGATGAGCTTGGCGTCGCGCGGCTGAAGCGCCTCGACGGCCGCGAGGGGCACGGGCGCGCCCGTGAGCAGGGAGGGGATGCGCAGCGTGAAGCAGTCGCGCACTATGGCGACGGCCTCGTCCCAGCCCGCGCGGCGCTCGTCGAGCAGCAGGCGCAGCAGCTCTATCATGGCGATGCTCTCCATGCCGCCGGAGAGCTCCTTGCGGAATACGGCCGGCAGGGTGCGCCAGTCGGGATGGTCCTCCAGCGCGCGCGCCACCTCGGCGGCGGCGCGGAAATACGCCTGCGAGAGCGGGGAGGTCGCCCCCGCGTTCAGGCGCAGGGCGAGCTCGAGGCATTTGGCGAGCTCGTTGTACCCGGCCTTGACGTCCAGCGCCCTCTGGGGCTCCGGGGCCTCGGCGCGCATATCCTCGCCCTCGCCCTCGGCGAGCACGGCGGTGCGGCCCGAGTACGTCACCTCGAGGCCGCGCTCCGTCCACTGTTCATAGGCGGTGCCGCCGAAATATACGGTTGTCTTTCTCTTTTCCCCCATAGGCGCCTCACAGCATATCTATGTACAGCCGAGCGTAGTCTTCGGCGGAGCGGGCGAAGCTGAAGTCCTCGCTCATCGCCGCGCGCTGCAGCCCCAGCCAGGAGTCCGGCTGATTGCGGTAAACGTCGCAGGCCATCTCGACGGTGGCCTTCATCTCATGCGCGTTGTAGTTGGCGAAGGAGAAGCCGTTGCCCTCGCCGGTGTACTTGTTGTAGGGCCGCACCGTGTCGCGCAGGCCGCCCGTCTCGCGCACTATCGGCAGCGTGCCGTAGCGCATGGCTATCATCTGCGAGAGGCCGCAGGGCTCGAAGCGGCTGGGCATGAGCAGCATATCCGCGCCTGCGTAAACGCGGTGGCTGAGCTCCTCGTTGTAGCCTATGTAGGCGCAGACGCGGCCGGGATGGCGCGCCTCGGCCCCGCGCATGAACTCCTCGTAGCGCTTGCTGCCCGAGCCGAGCAGCATGAAGCAGATGTCGAAGCCCATCATCTCGTCGAGCACGCGCTCTATGAGGTCGAAGCCCTTCTGGTCGGTCATGCGCGTGACCATGGCGATGAGCGGCACCCTCGGCCCGCCGCGCAGGCCCATCTCGCGCATTAGGCTGTCCTTGCAGACCTGCTTGCCCTTGAGATGGCCCTTGTCGAAGGTCTTGGGTATGAGCTTGTCGGAGAAGGGGTTGAAGGCCTTGGTGTCTATGCCGTTGATGATGCCGGTGAGCTGGTGGCGGCGGGCGGAGAGTATGCCCTCGAGGCCCTCGCCGTAGTAGGGCGTGCAGATTTCCTCCGCGTAGCTGGGGCTCACGGTGCTTAGCCTGTCGGCGAAGACGCAGCCGCCCTTCAGGAAGGCCGCGCAGCCGTTTATCTCGCAGAACTCGCTCGTGAGGTAGCGGTCGCGCAGGCTGAGGAAGTCGCGGAAGAAGTCAAAGCCGAACTTGCCCTGGTAGGCGATGTTGTGTATCGTGAGCAGGGTCTTCATGCGCCCGTGGACATAGTTCGCGTACTGGGTGCGCAGCAGCACGGGGATCATGGCCGTGTGCCAGTCGTTGCAGTGGAGCACGTCGGGAAAGAAGCCGAGGTTGGGTATCGCGTCGAGCACGGCGCGGGTGAAGAAGGCGTACTGCTCCCCCTCGGGGAGGCCGCCGCGGTATATGCGGTCGCCGAAGTAGTACTCATTGTCCACGAGGTAGATGGTGACGCCGTCGAGCACGAGCTTCTCTATGCCGCAGTACTGGCTGCGCCAGCCGAGGTCCACGGAGAAGCTGAACATATGCTCGACCCTGTCGCGGTACCTGTCCTTGACGCAGCGGTGATAGGGCGTGATAACCCGCGCGTCTATGCCGAGAGCGGCGAGGCTCTTCGGCAGGGTGCCGACCACGTCGGCGAGGCCGCCGGTCTTCGAGATGGGGGCGCATTCGGCGCTGGCGAGCAGGACGCTCGGCAGGCGGTCGCGCCCCTTCCCGGCCAGGGCCTGTTGGAATTCGCGTTTCATGATGCTTCAATTCCTTTCACTGGGTGCGGCTCTCGCCGCCTGGCGGGCGGATTGACTCGGGTCAGTTTTTCTTTTTTGCGGAGGGCTTTGCCGGGCGCTTCCTCTTCTCGGCGGGCTTGCTGGGGGAGAAGCGGAAGTAGACGCAGCTCATGGGCGGCAGGATTATCTCCGCGGAATAGGGGTGGTTCAGGAAGGGCCGCTTGTGCGCGCGCAGCTCGGGGGCGTTGAGCGCGCCGGAGCCGCCGTACTTGACGTCGTCGGAGTTGATGAGCTCGCGCAGCACGCCGGCGTTCGGGAGGCCGAAGACGAAATTGTCGTATTTCACCGGCGTGAAGTTCACGGCGCAGACCACGTAGCTGCCGCGGGACATGCGCATGAAGGCCACGGAACTGCGCTGGGCGTCGTCGACGTTGAGCCAGTCGAAGCCCTCCCAGCCGTCGTCTATCCTGTAGAGCGCCGGGGTGGAGAGGTAGATGCGGCCGAGGTCGCGGAAGTAGCGGCGCATGGCGTCGTGTATCGGGTAGTCGAGCAGGCCCCAGTCGAGCTGCTGCTTGTAGTTCCACTCGATGAACTGCGCGAACTCGCCGCCCATGAAGGTGAGCTTCTTGCCCGGATGGGCGAACTGGAAGCCGTAGAGCGCGCGCAGGGAGGCGAACTTCACCTCATAGTCGCCCCACATCTTGTTGACCATGCTGGCCTTGCCGTGGACGACCTCGTCGTGGCTGTAGGCGAGGATGAAGTTCTCCGAGAAGGCGTACATCATGGAGAAGGTTATGCGGCTGTGGTTGTTCGAGCGGAAGTAGGGGTCCATGGCCATATAGTCGAGCGTGTCGTGCATGAAGCCCATGTCCCACTTGAAGCTGAAGCCGAGGCCGCCGACCTCGGGCGGGCGGCTCACGAGCGGGAAGGCGGTGCTCTCCTCGGCGACGGTTATCGCGCCGGGATAGGCCGTGAGGATGGTGGAGTTGAGCTTACGGAGGAAGTCCACCGCGCCGTAGTTGATGTTTCCGCCGTCCTTGTTCGGCGTCCACTCGCCGCCGCGGCGGCCGTAGTCGAGGTAGAGCATGCTGCTCACCGCGTCCACGCGGATGCCGTCGATATGGTACTTGTCGAAGAAGAACATGGCGCTGCTCACGAGGAAGCTCTGCACCTGGGGCTTCGCGTAGTCGAAAATCATCGTGCCCCAGTCGGGGTGCTCGGCCATGCGGCGCTCGCTGCACTCGTAGCAGGGCGTGCCGTCGAAGAGCCGGAGGCCGTGTTCGTCGCGCGGGAAGTGCGCGGGGACGTAGTCCATGATGACGCCTATGCCCTCGCTGTGGAGCTTGTCCACGAAGTACATGAAGTCCTGCGGCGTGCCGTAGCGGCTCGTGGGGGCGAAGTAGCCCGTCACCTGATAGCCCCAGGAGCCGTCGAAGGGGTACTCGGTTATGGGCATGAGCTCGACGTGGGTGAAACGCATCCTGTGGCAGTATTCGGCGAGCTCGTCGGCCACGTTCCGGTAGTTCGGGAAGGTCTCGTCCTCGCGCTTGCGCCAGGAGCCGAGGTGGACCTCGTAGATATTCATGGGCTCGTGCAGGGCGTCGTAGCCGCGGCGGGCCTTCATGTATTCGCCGTCGCCCCACTCGTAGCCCTCGAGGCTCCAGACCTTGCTGCCCGTGGCCGGGCCGGTCTCCGCGTGCAGAGCGAAGGGGTCGGCCTTGAGCACGACGCCGCCGTCCGCGCCGACGACGCGGTACTTGTAGATATCCCCGTTCTTAACGCCGGGGAGGAAGGCGCACCATACGCCGTCGGGGCGCTTGTACATTGGGGCGTCGTTCTCCCGCCAGCCGTTGAAGTCGCCCACCACGCTCACGGCGCGCGCGTTGGGCGCCCAGACCACGAAGCGGTGCATATCCAGCTCCGGGATGTACCTGCAGCCGAAGGCGTCGTAAGCCCTCTGCGCGTTGCCGGTGTTGAAGAGCCAAATGTCGTCGTTGGAGACGAATTTCTCAGCCAGTTCTCTCTGTTCCATTTGGATTTCCTCCTCTTGGTGCTCTCGGGGCTCCGGCGGAGCGGCCCGTCTTATGATGATATTATACAATTTTTCCAACGCAAATTAAAGCCTTTTTTTGCGGAAAGCTGTTTGACTTACAAATTTCATTATATTATAATGAAACCAGGTGTTCAACCGCTAAATTATCGTTTTTGGGGGTAAGAAAATGACGAATTCCAAGCTGCCTTTTGCCACTTGCGAACAGATTGAGGCCATCTGCCGAAAATATCCAACGCCTTTTCACCTCTACGACGAGCGCGGTATAAAGGAGAACGCCCGCCGCGTGAACGCCGCCTTCGCCTGGAACGGGGGCTACCGCGAGTATTTCGCCGTAAAGGCCACGCCCACGCCGGCCATAATGGAGCTGCTGCGCGCCGAGGGCTGCGGCATGGACTGCTCGAGCCTCACCGAGCTCATGCTCTGCGAGAGGCTGGGCATAAGGGGCGAGGAGATAATGTTCTCCTCCAACGACACCCCGGCCGAGGAGTTCCGCCTCGCGCACAGGCTCGGCGCCATCATCAACTTCGACGACATAAGCCACATCCCCTTCTATGACGAGGCGGTGGGCGAGTGGCCGGAGACGATGTGCTGCCGCTTCAACCCGGGCGGGAAGTTCTCCATAGCGAACCGGATAATGGACAATCCCGGCGAGGCCAAGTACGGCATGACCCGCGAGCAGATAGGCGAGGCCTTCCGGATGCTGCTCGCGCACGGCGTAAAGCACATAGGCATCCACGCCTTCCTCGCCTCCAACACGACGAGCGAGGCCTATTATCCCGAGCTCGCCGCCCAGCTCTTCCGCCTGGCCGTGGAGCTGCGCCGGGAGACGGGCGCGCACGTCGCCTTCATAAACCTCTCCGGCGGCGTGGGCATACCCTACCGGCCCGGCGAGCCCATGCCGGACATCGCCGTCATAGGCGCGGGCGTGAAGCGGGCCTTCGACGACATACTCGTCCCCGAGGGCATGGGCGACGTGAGGATATACACCGAGATGGGCCGCTATATGCTCGCGCCCTACGGCTGCCTCGTCACGAAGGCGCTGCACATGAAGCACATCTACAAGGACTACGTCGGCGTGGACGCCTCCGCATGCGACCTCATGCGCCCGGCCATGTACGGGGCCTATCACCACATCACCGTCTGCGGGAAGGAGCGCGCGGAGTGCGATCATCTCTACGACGTCACGGGCTCGCTCTGCGAGAACAACGACAAGTTTGCCGTCGACCGGATGCTGCCCGAGGTGAATATAGGCGACACGCTCGTCATACACGACACCGGCGCGCACGGCCGCGCCATGGGCTACAACTACAACGGCCGGCTCAGGAGTGCGGAGATACTCCTCTGCGAGGACGGCTCGGCGAGGCTCATCCGCCGCGCGGAGACCCCGGAGGACTATTTCGCGACGCTGGAGTTCTGATATGATAGGGAAACGTCCCGGAACCTGCGGTTCCGGGACGTTTTTACTGCCCTTATCAGACGTAGTTGACCACGGCCTCGTTCCTCGGGGCGCGGCGGTAGTACTTCACGCCGCTGTGCCCTATGCACAGCGCGGTGACGGGTTCGATGCCTGCGGGGAGGGAGAGCAGGGAGCGCAGGCGCTCGCTGCGGCGGACGGCCATGACGAAGAAGCCGCTGTAGAGCACGCCGAGGCCGAGGGCGCCGGCCTCGAGCTCCATATACGACGAGGCGAGCGCGGGGTCGGTCTCGCGGCGGCCGCTGACGAGGATGACGAGCGGCGCGCCCTTGAAGAAGAAGTGTCCGCTCCCGCCGTAGCCGTTCTCGACGAGCCGGGCGTATTTCTCGCCGGCCGCGCGGAAGGCCGCCGCGGCCTCGCGCTCGCATTCGTCGAGCTTATCGCGTATGACGGTGAAGCGCACGCCCTGCATATTGCTGCCGGTGGGGCAGTAGCGCCCGGCGTCCAGGATGCAGCGCAGAGCCTCCTCGCTGACCGGCTCGGGCGTGAAGCGGCGCGCGCTGCGGCGCGATTCCATGGCGAGCAGCAGGCGCCGGGGGTTGAACTCCGCGAGGGAGACGGTCTCCTCGAGCCCGGAGCAGTCGTAATCCGGCATGGAGACGGCCCCGGCGGGACATACGGCGTAGCAGTGCCCGCAGCCTATGCAGGCCGTGCCGAGCACGCGCGCCTTGCCGCCCTCGACGGCGATGTTGCGCGAGACGCAGTCGGCGGCGCATTCTCCGCAGCCGATGCAGAGGGATGGGTCTATTTTTATGGCGGTCATTGACGGGGCCTCCTTTTTTACTTCTTAATAAACTTTTTTCCGGGGGCGCTTTCTTTTGTGGCGACAAAAGAAAGCGTCCCCGGACCCCCGAAAGGAAAAACGCTTTGGGTGGTCT
>DVKN01000187.1 GCA_018716005.1 Candidatus Scatomorpha stercoravium | reverse complement strand
CCACTCGTTGTCGTACCAGGCGACGAGCTTGACGAAGTTGGGGTTCAGGCTGATGCCGGCCATGGGGCCCTCGCTGGCGGCCTTGACGGCGGCGCAGATTTCGTCCATGGTGGCGCCCTTCTCGAGGCGGCAGGTCAGGTCGACGATGGAGACGTCGGCGCTGGGGATACGCATGCTCATGCCGGTCAGCTTGCCCTTCAGCTCGGGGATGACCTTGCCGACAGCCTTGGCGGCGCCGGTGGTGGTGGGGATGATGTTGTCGAAGCAGCTGCGGCTCAGGCGCCAGTTCTTCTTGGAGAAGGCGTCAACGACCTGCTGGCTGGCGGTGCCGGCGTGCACGGTGGTCATGAGGCCCTCGACGATGCCGAAGTTATCGTTGATGACCTTGGCGAGAGGAGCCAGGCAGTTGGTGGTGCAGCTGGCGTTGGAGACGACGGTCATGCTGGGGTCATACTTGTCGAGGTTGACGCCGCAGACGAACATCGGGGTATCGTCCTTGCTCGGGCCGGAGAGGACGACGACCTTCGCGCCGGCGTCGAGGTGGGCCTGGGCGGACTCCTTGGTGAGGAACTTGCCGGTGCACTCGAGGACGTAGTCGACGCCCAGGTCGCCCCAGCCAAGCTCGTGAGGATCGCGGGAATTGAGAAGCTTGACGGTCTTGCCGTTCACGACAAGGTTGCCGTCGACGACGTCGACGCTGCCGTTGAAGCGGCCGTGTACGGTGTCGTACTTCACGACGTAGGCAAGCTGCTCGGGCTTCTTGTCGGGGGCGTTGACGGCGACAATCTCGATGTCGTCACGGACGATGCCCGCGCGGAAGACCAGGCGGCCGATGCGGCCGAAGCCATTGATGCCAATACGGATGCTCATTTAATTATTCCTCCATATCGTAAAGTGGTTTACTGCTTTGGGTTACCCGTTCACCGGACTGGATTAGTGGTATGGATTTTGACCGTGTTTATTCTATAACATTCCCGGAGAAATTTCAATACCTATTTGCAATATTCTAAACATCTCATACGTTTTGTCGCCTCTGCCAATTTTCCCGGGCGAGTAAAGCCCGCTCTATGGCATATCATAACACCGCCGCGGCCCTCCCGCGCGGAGCGAGAGGAAAATTGTTGAATTTTCGCGCGGAATCTGATATGATGCCAATATCAAACTGGTTAAGGAGAATCGCTATGAACGAAAATCCCAACGCCGAACGCAACGACGGCGTATTTGACATCCCCATCGCCTTCACTGAGGCCGAGCTCTGCGAGCGCAACGGCCTACTGCACCTCCTGCTGAACAACGTCCATGCCCTGCGCGAGGGCGTCATGGAGCTCGACACCCGCATCAGCCGCGCCAATGCCGTGGAGTACTACGCCGCGAGGCTCTACCGCATTGATTTGAACGCCCAGCTCACCCGCGACGCCATCAAGGACGAGGACGAGGGCTACGCCGCCTTCGACCTCGGCTCGCTGCTGCACACCGTCTGCCGCCTCGCGGAGCCCTTCCTCGCGCGCCACGGCTATATCCTGAACTGGACGCACCAGGTCAGCCCGGCCATCATCGTGAACGGCGGCCCCATAGGCCTGCGCGCGCTCATACTCAACGCCGTGCTCGCCGCGGCGCAGCGCGTCGCCCCCTGCTCGGACTCGTCCGTGAAGGTCATTCTCGAGCGCGTGAAGGGCGGCGTCTCGCTGGAGGTATACTCCTATGGCCCGCGCGAGCAGACCGTCGGCGGCTTCACCGAGGACGAGGTCACCCGCCGCGTAATCGAGGCCGTAACCAAGGCCCACGGCGGCAGCGTCTCCTTCACGGATACGGAGACGGGCCTCGAGATAAAGGTCATGATACCGGACGCGAGCATCATAGGCTTCGCCCGCGGCGGGCTCAAGGTCAAGCGGCTCCCGACCGGGACCTGGGACGTGGCCATGCAGCTCTCCCCGCTCATGGACGCGGCGGACTTCGACCCCGAGGTGATGGACGACCCCTGGGACGGGGCGGAGCCCGACGATGAGGATTGACAAGTTCCTGAAGGTCTCGCGGCTCATAAAGCGCCGCACGGTCGCGAACGAGGCCTGCGACGCCGGGCGCGTGAGCATAAACGGCCGCACGGTCAAGGCCGGCGCGGAGGTAAAGCCCGGGGACACGGTCTCCGTCGCCTTCGGAGAGCGCACGCTCACCGTCGAGGTGCTCAGCGTGGACGAGCACGCCTCCAAGTCCGACGCCCCGGCGATGTACCGTCAGATTTGACCAAAACCACTCCCCCATTCCGCGCAGATTTGTACAGCAGAGCAAAAAATCCTTGCAATCCGGGCTCTATATGCTATAATATTGACAGTATCACGCTCAAGGAGGCACTGCCATGATTAGACATAATTCTGCCGAGCAGAAACCGCTTTTCCCGAAGATTATCGTATACAGCTCCAACACCGGCTATTCCGAGCAGTACGCGAAGATGATTAGCCGCGCCCTGAACGTGCCCGCCTACAGGATTGGCGAGGTCCCGGCCTGCCACGAGGACGCTTATGCCCTCTACGTCGGCTGGCTCTTCGCCGGGAGGGTCGTCGGCTACAAGAAGGCCGAGAAGCACTACAACGTCTTCGTCATCGTGGCCGTGGGCATGAGCCCCCCGTCCCCCGAAATAGTTGAGGGCATACGCAAGGCGGAGGACGTGGCCCTCGAGATGCGCATCTGCTACCTCCAGGGCGGCTTTGACATAAACCGCCTGAGCCTGCCGCTGAAGCTGATAATGAAGGTAAAGTGCAGGCAGATAGCCGCGAGGCTCCGCGCCAAGGGCGAGCTCACCGAAGCCGAGCAGCTCACCCTGGAGATGACGCAGCATCCCACCTCCGCGGTGCGTGAGGAGAATATACAGCAGGTGATTGACCTGTATAAGGATTGATTCTTTATATATACGCTATAATAAGACTTATTCCTGAGGGGCGCTTTCTTTTGTCTTGCCAAAAGAAAGCGTCCCTCAGACTCCCCGAAAGGAAAAACGCTTTGGGTGCGTCTATCCAAGGTGGTACCCGTCCTCGCCGGCTGCGATGTGCCGGCTTTGGACTGGCAACGTATGGTGCGAAACGTATGTTTTTGCGATACATTTTCCCTTCGAGTCCCTTGGGCGGGCTTCGACCGCCCTCTCGCCGCCAGGCGAGAAACGGCACCGAGGCCGGATGGTTCCCGCAGCGCCCAGATACGCCGTAACCCAGAGGCTCCCCTGCAAGGGGAGCTGGCGCGAAGCGACTGAGGGGTCCGCACGAAGCGCGGCGGGTTGGACAATAGACCGCCCCCATAACGTAGGAAAGCCGCCCGGCACGTCACCGGGCGGCTAACGTTATTCAATTACCCAACGCGAAGACTCGCATTGAGAGCCGAGGCACTCGGCCCGGGCCTGCGCCCGGGATATTTTACTATACGTTCATCGGCTTTTCGCCTTTTTTGAAGTGGAGCTCCTTGAGGCCCTCGACTTCGTCGCAGACGGCTTTGAACGAACAGGTGGAGCAGTCCGTCGAGAGGCCGTCCATGATGTGGTTGAGCGTGAGGGTAATGGCGTCGGTCTTCTTCGCGGTTTCGGCCAGCTCCTTGCAGAGGGCCCTGTCGCCGGTGACGAAGATGAGGCAGACGTGGTCAATGAGCTTGTTCTCCTTGTACTTCTTTATGAAGCTGTTGCCGATGTTCCGGAAGCTGACGCCGCGCTTCACGGCCTGGCGGCTCACGCGCACCTGCTCCCGCCCGCTCTCGGGCGAGACGCGCATCATGTACCCCGTCGGGAAGACGTGGTACTTCACGAACTCCATGTCGCGTATGGTGCGGAAGGCCTCCTGGTCGTCGCCGCTTATGGAGTTCACGTGCAGGAGCGCTATCCTCGCGAAGGGCGTGTCGGCCCTTATCTCGCCGAGGTCGGGGCCCACGAGGACTATTTTGTCCTCCGGCACGAGGGCCGCGTCTGTCGTGACGGCGGTGCAGTTGCTGGCCGGGAGGTTCCCGCCGCCGAGCTCATAGGCGGCGTCCCGGGTGAGCACGAGCTCGTTCTGGCCGTTGTCGGCCCAGGCCCGGGCGGGCTCATACCCCCAGGTCTTGGGGGTATGGCTGTTGACCCGCCCGAGAATTTCGGTTATGAGGCCGTTATAGAGCTCCATATCAGAACTGCACGTCCCTGACCTTGCGGTCGTGGAACTTGTTGAGCACGTTATAGAGCCAGCCCACGAGCTTCATGTCCAGGTTCAGGAAGTAAATCGTGAAGAGCACGCCGACGGTCGCGGCCAGCACTCCCAGAAGCGTCTTGAAAATACGGCCCATGATGCAGCCTTTCTTCATAGTAACTCCTTTCCGTTAAAGGGGCCTTACGCGCCCTTGGCCATGCCCTTCTGCCTCGCGTACTCGGCCGCGCCGAGGGCGCCCATGAGCTGCGGGTCGGTCTTAAGGTTTATAACCTTGAGCTTGAGCACGTGCTCGATAGCCTGCTTGAGGCCCTCGTTCTTGGCGCAGCCGCCGGTGAGGGTAATGGAATCGGTGGCGCCGGCCTTCTTGGCCATGACGAAGCAGCGCTTGGCGACGGCCATCTCGATGCCCGCGGCAATCTCGTCGGTGGGCTTGCCCTCGCCGACGAGGGTGATGACCTCGCTCTCGGCGAAGACGGTGCACTGGGCGGTGATGGGAATGACGTTCTTGGCCGTCAGGCTGAGGTTCGAGAACTCGGGCAGGCTCATCTCGAAGGCGTTGGCCATGGCCTCGAAGAAGCGGCCGGTGCCCGCGGAGCACTTGTCGTTCATGGCGAAGTTCTTGACCGTGCCGTCGGTGTCGATGCTGATGCCCTTGACGTCCTGGCCGCCGATGTCGATTATCGCGCGGACATTGGGGTCGGTGACGTGGACGCCCATGGCGTGGCAGCTTATCTCGGAGATGTTCTCATCGGCGAAGGGGACCTTGTTGCGGCCGTAGCCGGTGCCTATGAGGTAGGCGAGGTCCTTGCTGGAAGAGAGCTCGGGCACCTGGTCGATGACCTCCTTCATGGCGAAGGTGGCGCTCTGCTCGGAATTCATCTTACTGCGAATAGTGGTGTTCGCGACCATTTTGCCGGTCTCGTCGAGGATGACGGCCTTGGTGTAGGTAGAACCGACGTCGCAGCCTCCGTAGTACTTCATATATTATTTCCTCCTCAAAAGTCAGTTATTATAGCTTCAACTCCGAATTTATCGGCTGTCTGCGCCGGTTTTACCAGGTTATATCGTCCTCGAACTCTATGAGCGATTCGTCGGTCGGCTCGGCCTGGATTATGGCGCGCATGTAGTTCGACACCTTCGCGCGCATGTCGCGGCGGGAGACGGTGCGCGGGTCCATGAGGTCGTGCTCAACCCAAATGAGGTGCAGTCCGCGCTCGCGGGCCTGCTCGTCGAAGAGGCCCTGCAGGCCGGCCATGGTCTTGCAGCAGACGTGCTGGTACATGATGATGAAGTTGGCGTTGAACTGCTCGCAGACCTTCCAGAGCTCGTCCAGGACATGGACGTAGCCGCCGTTGGTGTGCTTGCGCATTACCATGCGCTCGTAGAGGCGGGCGAGGTCGCGGATGGCCTCGTCATGGTCCTCGGTCTCAAGCTGCTTGGTGAAGTTCAGGCTCTCCATCTCGACCAGGACGCCGATGCCCCAGGCGTTGGCCAGCCAGTTGGAGAAGTTCGCGTAGTAATGGGCCGGGCAGCTCCAGACGACGGCGCGGTACTTCATCGGATGGCGGTAGGGGTTGCACTTTTCGTCGTAGCTCTTATACATGAGCTTGCGGACCTTGTAGAAGGTCTTCATGACCTTCGGGTTGAGGCCGCCGTCCATCTCGTAGTTCCACTTGCGGAAGAGCTCGTAGCACGGGCCGATAAGCTGCGGATATGGCGTGGAGTTCATCTCCCACTTCTCCATCTCCATTTTGGTCTGCTCGTTAAAGCGCTTTATGACGGTGAAGTAGTGGTCCCAGTCCCACTTCTCGCCGGTGAGGTCTTCAACCCACTTGATGCAGTGCC